>CAYWWT010000022.1:0-10774 GCA_964461855.1 uncultured Rhizobium sp.
TTTCGTTGGGCGTGAAGACCTGGCCATCGAAATCGGTGAAAGGCGTTTCCAGCAAAGGCGGACGGCTGCGCTGCAGCACCATGGTGCCCTTTTGCGGAAAGTCTTTTGCCAAGGGCCGCGCGCCGTTGCCGCCGGGAAAGGCAAAATCGGGCGGCATGGGCGCAGCCGCGAGCGCGGGCGATGCCGCCAAGGCGAGCATGCTGCCGGTCTGGGCCAGGACGGTGCGGCGGCTGGGGGCGGACATTTTCGACTCTCCCGCTTCGGATTTATCAAAGGCTAGCACGGGGAAAGTCACGATACGTTATGCTTCATGGGATATCACGAAAGTGCGATTTGGCCTTTAATCTCCGTGCTCAAATTATTTCGCGATCGTTGTAACCAATGCCTGCTTGAAAAAGCACAATCGCAACATCAAAGTCGCGCGCATGACAAACAAGACCTCCCGCCGCAAATTCCTCAAAACCGCTCTGGCTGGCGCTGGCGCCGCCGCAGCGGTCCCCGTAACCGCCCGCGCCGAGGATTACATCACCCCCTCGATGAAAACGCCGGGCAAGGCGTTCACGCCTTATGGCATGCCGTCGGGCCATGAAGAGGTGAAGCGCCTTCTGCGCCCGCCAGGGATTTCGCCGGGCACCGGCGGCTCGCTGTCGCCGATCGAAAGCCTGGAAGGCATGATCACGCCCAGCGGTCTGCATTTCGAGCGTCACCATAACGGCGTGCCGGATCTCGACCCCAAGACTCACAAGCTTTTGATCCACGGCCTGGTCGAAAAGCCGCTGGAGTTTTCCATGGAGGCGCTGCAGCGTTATCCGCGCATCAGCCGCATGCATTTCGTGGAATGCGGCGGCAACAGCGGCGCCAATGCCGGATCCCCGACGCCGCCGCAGGTGACCGCGGGCGGCATTCACGGCCTGATCTCGTGCAGCGAATGGACCGGCGTGCAGCTGGGCCGGCTGCTGGACGAAGCGGGCGTCAAGCCGGACGGCAAATGGATCCTGGCGGAAAGCGCCGACGCGGCCGGCATGTCGCGCTCTGTCCCGCTGCAGGAAGCGCGTGAGCAGGGCATCCTGGTGATCTATCAGAATGGCGAAAAGCTGCGCCCCGAACAGGGCTATCCGCTGCGCCTGTTGATGCCGGGCTGGGAAGGCAATCTGAACGTCAAATGGCTGCACCGGATCAAAGTCACGGCCGGCCCGACCATGACCAAGGACGAAACGTCGAAATACACCCAGTCCCAGAAGGACGGCAAAGCCAAGCAATTCAATTTCATCCAGCCACCCAAATCGGTGATCACGCGCCCCTCGGGCATGATGACCATGAACGGAGCGGGCTATTATGAAATCTCGGGCATCACCTGGTCGGGGCACGGCAAGATCGCCAAAGTTGAAATTTCCTTCGACGGCGGCTCGACCTGGACGGAAGCCGAAATGCCCGGACCGGTCTTCACGAAATGCGTGACGCGCTTTCGCATGCCATGGGAGTGGGACGGCAAGCCGGTTCTCTTGCAAAGCCGCGCCACCGACGAGAAGGGCAATGTTCAGCCCACCCGCGCAGTGTGGAAAGCCGCCGTCTCGAACGTGCAATTCTATCAATACAACGCCATCCAGACCTGGCAGATCGGCGCCGATAACACGGTGAAGAACTACTATGTTTAAGACCATCGCTTTTTTGCTCGCCACCGCCGCGCCGCATTTCGGCGCTCCTGCCGATCCCGCCCTGGTCAAGGCCTGGGACCTTTCCATTCCGCCGGATGGTACGGGCCTGCCGGCAGGAAAGGGTTCGGTCTCAGAAGGCCTGGCGATCTACACCCAGAAATGCGTCATGTGTCATGGCGTGAATGGCGTGGGAAAACCCGCCGACCAGTTGACCGGCGGTGTCGGCTCGCTTGCGACCGACGCGCCGGTGAAGACGGTATCGAGCTATTGGCCCTATGCGACCACCCTGTTCGACTATACCCGCCGCGCCATGCCGATCACGGCGCCGCGCTCGCTGACCGACCATGAGGCCTATGCGTTGACGGCCTACATCCTCTCGATCGACGGGATCGTGAAAAAGGACGCGGTGCTGGACGCCAAGAGCCTGCCCAAGGTGAAGATGCCGAATCGCGACGGCTTCATCGACGCTTACGGCGCCACCAAGCGCTGACGATCGCTCGCGCGAACCCGCGGCCTGATTTGCGGCCGCGGGTTCAGCGTTGCCAGGCCACCAGCCGGCTCTTCTGCTCACCCAATCCTTCGACCGACAGGCGCAGCGTATCGCCCGCCTTGAGATATTGCGGCGGCTTCATGCCGAGCGCGACGCCAGGTGGCGTGCCCGTGGCGATGATGTCGCCCGGCATCAGGGTCATGAAATGGCTGATATAGCTGACCAAGGTGCGGATATCGAAGATCATGGTGGCGGTACTGCCATTCTGGCGGCGCACGCCATTCACATCCGTCCATAATTTCAGCGCCTGCGGATCGGCAACTTCATCGCGCGTTACCAGCCAGGGGCCGACCGGTCCGAAACTGTCGCAGCCCTTGCCCTTGTCCCACTGGCCGCCCCGCTCGCTTTGATATTCGCGCTCGGAGACATCGTTGACGGTGCAATAGCCCGCAACATGATCCAGCGCGTCCTGTTCGTTCACATAAGACGCAGCCGTGCCGATCACCACGCCCAGCTCGACTTCCCAATCGGTCTTCACCGAGCCACGCGGAATGACGATGTCGTCGTCGGGACCATTAAGAGCGCTGATCGCTTTCAGGAACAGGATAGGCTCTTTGGGAATCTTCGCGCCGGTTTCGGCGGCATGGTCGGCATAGTTCAAGCCGACGCAGACAATCTTGGAGATGCCGGTCAGCGGCACCCCGGCGCGCGCCTCCGCAGGCACAACGGGCAGAGTGGCGGCATCGATTCCGGCCAGACGTTTCAGCCCTTCCGGAGATAGAATATCCGGCGTGATATCGCGCATATGCCCGGAAAGATCGCGCCGCATACCCGCGTCATCCACCAGTCCGGGCTTCTCGGCCCCCTTGGCGCCCCAGCGCATCAATTTCATGTCCTGCTCCTCAGCGTGAGATGTCTTCCAGGCGCCGGTTCAGGGTGACTGGCCCGAAAAGCGCGATGACCGATATCATGACCGCCATCGCCCCGGCGATGAACAGCGCCACCGCCACGGTGCCACCTTCGCGCAGGAAGAATCCGATGAGCAACCCCGCCAGCGCCGCCGATACGCGGCTCCAGGAATAGACGAAACCGACCGCACGGGCCCGGATGCGGGTGGGAAACAGTTCGGCCTGATAGCCATGAAACGTGAAGGAAAGCCAATTGTTGGCCAACGTCACCATGACGCCGAACAGGATCACAAGCGCCGCCGATTCCTGGCGCGCGAACAGATATATTCCAATGCCCGTCACCGCCCCCGCCGCCACGATCTGCCATTTGCGCTCGATGCGGTCGGCAACGAAATAGGCCAGCAATGGTCCCAGCGGATTGGCCAGCGCAATGATGAAGGCATATTGCAGGCTGGTGGTGACATGGATGCCCTTGGCGATCAGAAGAGTCGGCACCCAGGACCCGAAGCCGTAAAACGCGATGGTCTGCATGGCATTGAACACCGACATCACCAAGGTGCGGGCTGCATAAGGCACGCGGAACAATTCGCTGAATCGGCCTTTTTCGGCAGTTGCTCCACTTTCGCCCAGGGCCGGCGGCAAGGGCTGTCGGGTATCGCTTCGGGCGCGCGCTTCCAGTTTGCGCAGAACTGCTTCCGCTTTGTCCGCATGACCATGCAGCGCAAGCCAGCGCGGACTTTCCGGCACGTCGCGGCGAAACCACCAGACGAACAGCGCACCGGACGCCCCGATCAGCGCCACCCAGCGCCAGCCCTCCAAACCAAAAGGCTGCAGCGGCACCAGCAGCCAGCCCAGCAACGCCACCAGCGGCACGGCGGTAAAGGCTATTCCCTGGCTAATGGCGAAGGCCCGGCCCCGGTTCGGCGGCGGCACCAATTCGGGAAGCAAGGTGTCGATGGTGACCTGCTCCAGGCCCACGCCGATGGCAGCGATGAAACGCCATAGATCGATGCCGGCAGCGCTATGCTGAAATCCCATGATCGCGGTCGCCAGCGAGTACCAGACCAGCGAGACGGTGAAGATGGTGCGCCGCCCAACCCGGTCGGCGACAAAGCCAAAGCCGATACTGCCCAACCACATGCCGGCGAAGGTCGCGAAAACGAAAAAACCGATGCCGTCGAGCGCGAAGAAGCCCGCCGGATGCGCCGTGAACAGGCCACCGGCCACCAGCCCGGGCGCGACATAGGCGGTCATGAACAGATCGTAGAATTCGAACGCGCCGCCCAGCGAGATCAACGTCACCAGACGCCAAAGCCCGCGCGTCATCGGCAGCCGGTCAAGCCGTGCCGCCACCTCGCTCGCATAGTGTCCGCGTTCGGGGATCATCCGGAATCGGAAAGGATTTCAGAGAAAGACCCTAGCAGAAAATTGCAGCATATGCTGATCCGCCACCGGCCCGGCAAAGCCGTCGCGCAGATATTCATGCCGCCGGGACTGCATCGCGATCATTTCGCCGGTCAGCCGCAGCCAATCGAAATGCTGCCAGGACAGCGCGACCGTCAGCGCATGACCGTCTTCGCTCAGGATACTGGGCGCGGCGGCGGGGTGACGGGTGGCAAAGACATCCCCGCGCAGACTGGCGCGCCAGTCTTCCGCGCCCAACCCGGCCAGATCGTAACTCGCCAGCAGAAAAGCGGATTGGAAAAACGTGTAGCTGAGGCCGTTGCGGGTGCCGACTACGGTCTGGCCCTGCAGGCCCTGGGCGATCAACACCAATGCATCCCAGTTGGTGCGCGCACCATAACTCCAGAAGCGGGTATCCCAAGCCATGTTGCCGCCCGAAATGTGATTGGGATCGCCTTCATTGTCGTAACGCAGCACCGAAAGCTTGCCGACACCCGGCATCTGCCAGGTGAGCCCGGCATACCAGCCCGGCCGCCCGTCGATCTCAGTGAACATGGGGGTTCGGCCGGGCGGGGTTTGCCGGAACAGGCGCAAGGTTGCGTCCGGCAGGCGCTGGTCGCTGAAGATGCCGGCAGGCCGGTCGTCCATCGCCCAGCCGCGATCGGCGATCAGGACACCGGCGGGATCGTTGCAGCAGGTGACGGCGACAATGCCGGAAACCGTGCCGAGCGCGCCGGTGTCATAACGCACCGTCGCTTCACTGCCGATGGTGCGCAGTTCCTCGCCGATCCAGCTGTTGATCGCCGAAGGTGTCAGCGTATAGGGGCTTGCCCAGCCCAGATCGTCATTCTCAAGACTGATGGTGGGAAAGAAGGCACCGGTCTTGACCGACCAGCTTGCCCGGCCCCGCGCCGCGGGACGCCACAGGACATAACCTTCCAGCATGTCGATGCCGATGCGCTGTTCGGGCTCGGCGCGAAGCAGCGCGACGGCGGAAAGATCGTCGTCGAATTTATAAGATGCCTGGAGCACCGCTTCCGCGAACCGGAAATTACCGCCACCACCGCCATAACGGAATTTGGAAAGTCCGCCCTTCAACCACGCCGTTTCGCGCGGCGCATCGACAGCACGAAAATCGGCGTAACCCGACAGGCGAAGACCGCCAAGGCTTTCTTCCGCGTGCGCCAACGGCCCCGGGACTGCGAACAAAAACGCAGCCGCCAGAGCGCAGCCGAACCTGCCGGAACGCGCCCTCACCATGGCAGGTTTGTAGAGCGGGCTTGCTTAAGATCCGCTTACCCTGTGGCCGCAGCGCCGGAAAGACTAAGGAAAAACAAAGCTATAACGCGCACCTGCGGCGCGAAACCGCTCACGAAGCCAGGAAGACCGCGACCAGCGCGGCGCAAAAATTGTTCACCGCATGGGTCAGGATCGAAGCCCAGAGCGACCCGGTTCGTAGTGCCACCACTGCCAGCAACACGCCCATCGCCACCAGTTCGCCCGTCGCCACCCAACCGGAAAGGCCGCCCGGCGTGAACCATTTGAGATGCATGATCCCGAAGATCAGCGACGACAGCGCGACGGCCCAGGCGATGCCCCAATGACGGCGCAGCCATCCCATCACGATGCCGCGGAAATAAACTTCCTCGACCAATGGTGCCAGGATCGCCACCGTGAACAGACCAAGCGCCAGCTGGCTGACATCATGCGGCAGCACCGCCGTCGCCAGACTGTCCTTGGCAAGATCGGTATGCAGATAGGTATCGCTGCCATATTCGATCACAGACGACACGATCACGGCGGCAAATCCCGCCCCTACGCCCAGACGCACATCCTTTGCCGATAGAGGCTTGAAGCGCGCCGGCAATGCGGGATCGCCGATGCGGGAGACGATCCAGAGCGCCATGCCCAGGATCAGAAGATTGGAGAAATTCAGCAGCAGGCTGAGGCCGGTGAAGCTTTCCAGCCAACTTTGCACCGAGGCGACATTGCGCGTGCCGCCGGTCATGGCTTCGAAGACCAGAAAAGCGCTTAGCGCCAGCGACGGGACGCCCAGACCCAATGCCTGCGGCGTGACGAGATCGTACCAGCGGACGCGCCGTACCGGCATTCCGCCTTCGCTCACGCCATCTTCACTCAAACAAGGCTGCCGCAGAATTTCTGAATGCGGCTGCAGGCGTCTTCCAGGATCGCGTTCGAGGTTGCGTAGGAGATCCGGAAAAAGGGCGACAATCCGAACGCCGCGCCATGCACCACCGCAACGCCTTCGGCCTCCAGCAGCTCACTGGCGAAATCGGCATCGGTCGCGATGGTCTTGCCGCCCGGCGTCTTCTTGCCGATCAGCTTGCGGATCGACGGATAGACATAGAAAGCGCCTTCCGGCTTGGGGCATTCCAGGCCGGTGGCCTGATTCAGCATCGAAACCACCAGGTCGCGGCGGCCCTCGAACAGTTTCTGGAAGCCGGGGATGAAGTCCTGCGTTCCATTCAGGGCTTCGACGGCTGCCCATTGCGAAATCGGAGCCGCATTGGTGGCCGATTGCGGCTGCAGCTTGGCCATCGCCTTGATCAGGTCTTCGGGGCCCGCGCAATAACCGATGCGCCAGCCGGTCATCGCATAGGCCTTGGAGACACCGTTCATGGTGAGCGTGCGCTCATAAAGGCGCGGCTCGATCTCGGCCACGGTGCGGAACTTGAAGCCTTCATAGACGAGGTGCTCATACATATCGTCGGTGAGGATCCAGACCTGCGGATGCTTCATCAGCACATCGGTGAGGGCACGCAGCTGCGCATCCGTGTAGCAGGCCCCTGTCGGGTTGGAAGGCTGGTTGAAGATCAGCCATTTGGTCTTGGGCGTGATCGCTTTTTCCAAGTCTTCGGGCATGAGACGAAAGCCGTCTTCCAGCTTGGTCTCGATGACGACCGGCTTGCCGCCGCCCAGCAAGGCGATGTCGGGATACGAAACCCAATAAGGCGCGGGCACGATGACCTCGTCGCCCGGATTCAATGTCGCCAGCAGCGCGTTGTAGATGATCGACTTGCCGCCCGGCGACACGAAGGTCTGGGACGGCTTATAATCAAGACCGTTCTCGCGCTTGAATTTCTTGGCGATGGCGGCGCGCAGTTCGGGAATGCCTTCGACGGCGGTGTATTTGGTCTCGCCCCGCTTGATGGCAGCGATGGCGGCTTCCTTGATGTTGTCGGGCGTGTCGAAATCCGGCTCACCGGCGCCCAACCCGATCACGTCGCGGCCTGCCGCCTTGAGATCGCGCGCCTTCTGCGTCACCGCGATGGTGGGGGACGGCTGGATACGGTTAAGGGATTGAGCGAGAAAATCTTTCGGCAGCGGCATGAACGCACCAGCGCAAAATTGCACTCTCCCCTATCAACCGGCCTTCAGCCGGGCAAGAGCTAGATCGGGTATGGCGGTTATGTCCACATTTTCCGTAATGACCTATGATGCGCCGTCTTGTTTTGAGTCGAGCCTCCATGCGCAAAGCTGCGGCCGCTCTGGCTATTCTGACCCTGGCAGCCTGTTCCAAGCCCCACCCGCCCCAGGGCCGGTGGGAAGGCGGGTATGCCGGCAACGGCACCTTGGTTGCGGCGCGGGTTGAAATCCTGCCCGACGGCCTGGTTAAGGTCAGCGCGCCCGACATCACCAATATGGAAAATGCGCGGCCGGAGCGCCTGCGGGCAATCCGCGAAGAGCTGGCGGCCGATCTGGTCACCGGCTGGGACACAGTCGCAGCCCGGCCCTTCGATTTCGACGGCAAGACCTTCCGCAAGACTGGTGAATTCGCGCCGCAGATGGAATGGGACAAGACAACCAACCAGATGACGCTGCAGCTTTATATCGGCGCCAATGCCGCCCTGCCCATCCCGCTGCGCCCGGTGGACGGCTTCCACGACAATCCCTGGCCGGCGTCCTGACGGTTCAGAATTTGTGAAACGCGAAATAGGCTGCCGCCACGATCAGGCCGAATGCGACGCCGTGATTCCATTTCAGGCTTTCACCCAGATAAGTCACCGAGAAGATCGCGAACACGATCAGGGTGATCACTTCCTGCATCGTCTTCAATTGCGCCGCCGAATAGACCTGATGACCGATCTTGTTGGCGGGAACAGCCAGCAGATATTCGAAGAAGGCGATGCCCCAGCTGACGGGAATCAAAATCCACAGCGCCGTGGATGGAAATTTGAGCTGGCCGTACCAAGCGAATGTCATGAACACGTTGGAGCAGCACAAAAGCAGGATCGGCGCGATATATGCCCAGTTCATGAAACCCTCTTCAGAGAATTGATATCGTTCGTTCGCATGCTGTTCGTCGCGCACATAGCACCATGCAATTTATGATCGTGTCACAATCGCCGGGCGTCGAATTTTTTCGAACGGCGGGCCCCTCATCGACGACGTGACAAGATTTTATTTCGCCACCTCTGTGCGGCGGACCGGTTGACGACATTCCATTACAAGTTTTGAAGGACCGGGTCTTTTCTGCGCGGGTGCGGGGGATCACTCTCCATCCCGGCCCTGTATCCATTCGGCGCTCCACCAAGGGATACGGCCACACGGACGGTCGGACCGGCTTTGGTGCCCCCCACGTAAAGCCTTCAGTCCGGCCGTCCATTTCTTCCAGGCCGCCCCCTCCGGGTTCCATTTCTTTCCGTTAAGGAAACCTACCGTAAGCAGAGGCCAAAAGGCCTCCGCGACAAAGCTTTACAGTCAGCACCCTTGTTAAAGAGACGCGTCTCGCCATATTTGCCTGAATTGCCATGCGCCGGGTATGAGGGGGCGCCAACGGGGGCCATCCGGCTTCATTTTTTGCTCAATGAGTGTTCGATGAAAGCGATTTTCCGCGGCCTTTCCGTCAGCATGATCGCCCTGGTGGCGGCCGGCTGCACCACGCCCAACCCGACGCCGTTGGACAAGCCCGGCGACGTCCCCGCCGCCTTTACTGCGCCGGTGGTCGATAAGCAGGCGCCGATCTGGCCGGAAGCCAATTGGTGGGTGAATTTCAAGGCCGACGAATTGCCCGCGCTGATGGATACGGCGCAGAAGGAAAATCTCGATCTCGCCGCGGCCGCCGCACGCGTGCTGCAGGCCGAAGCCCAGGACGGCGTCGCCTTCTCCAACCTGCTTCCCACCTTCAACCTTCAGGGCAACGCCAACCGCCAGCGCACCAGCTCCGGTTCGACCAGCACCAACGGATTGGGCGGCGTCAGCCGCACCTTCAACAGCTTCGGCGCCGGTCTCGCGGCAAGCTATCAGGCCGATTTCTGGGGTCTTTATCGCGATCGCCTCTATCAGGCGCGCGAAAATCTGCGCGTCGCCCGTTATGCGGAATCGGTGGTGGGCCTGACCGTAGCCTCGAGCGTGGCGCAGCAATATTTCACCATCCTGGCGACGCGCGAGCGCATCGTCATCGCACGGCAGAATATCGACGCCGCCAAGCGCATTCTGGTGGTGGTGCAGGCCAAGGTCACCAACGGCGTGTCCTCCAATCTTGATCTGGCACAGGAACAATCGCTGGTCGCTACCCAGGAAGCGCGCCTGCCAGGCCTGATCGAACAGGAACGCGAAGCCCGTTACGCGCTCGCGATTCTTCTGGGCCGTGCCCCGGAAGGCTTCGATATTCAGGCGCAGAATCTGAACGGCATCGTCTCTCCCGCTGTGCAGGCGGGCGTTCCGTCCGAATTGCTGCTGCGCCGCCCCGATGTCGCGCAAGCCGAAGCGAATCTCTATGCCGCGCACGCGAATGTGGACGCGGCGCGCGCCGCCTTCTTCCCGCAGGTCAGCATCACCGGCGGCCGCAGCTATGCCAGCAGCTTCGCCGACACGCTGTTCAACCCCAGCAGCATCGCCTGGAATATCGGCGCTTCGCTGGTCCAGACCATTTTCGACGGCGGCCGCCTGAAGGCCCAGGACGATCTCGCGCTCGCCCAGCAGGTGGAGCAGATCGCCAATTACCGCAAGATTGTTTTCACCGCCTTCTCCAATGTCGAAACGGCGCTCGGTCAGGTTTCCTCTTCCAACGACCAGTTGGTGGCGCTGACCGAAGAAGTCCGCGCGGCGACGGAAGCTTTCCGCATTTCCGAACTGCAATATCGCGAAGGCACCATCGACATCCTGTCCCTGCTGCAGGCGCAACAGTCGCTCTTCAGCGCGCAGGACACGCTGATCCAGACCAAGCTGGCCCGGCTCGATGCCAATGTCAGCCTGTACATGGCGCTGGGCGGCGGCTGGACCCAGCAGCAGTCGGACAAGGACTACAAATACCAGCTCGACTGGTGGCCGATTTAATTCCTGCCCCCATCTGT
>CAYWWT010000022.1:10874-21207 GCA_964461855.1 uncultured Rhizobium sp.
GGCCGTAGCAGCGCTTGCGATGCGAAGGCCGGAGGGGTCACTATAAAGTGGAACTTTGGGAACTTTCGGTGCCCGGTTATCGTTCTAACCGGTTCACGCGGGGGTTGCCGTCCTTCCATGACCAGTATCGAGAATACGACCGGGCCCGACGCCTGGTTCAAGGTCGACCGGGACGTATTCAAGGCGGGTGGGCGATGGACCATCGCCCAGAGCGCCAAGCTCGACCAGGACCTCAAGAACATCGAGGCCGGCGCGGGCAGGCCCATCACCATGGACGCCAGCGCCATCGAGCGGCTGGATTCGACCGGCGCCTGGCTCTTGCTGCGCACCCGGCGCGTGCTCGAAGACGCAGGCCACAAGGTCGGCGCCCTGACGGTGCCCGAACGCTATACGAACCTTCTGCAGAATCTCGAACGCGAAACCCAAACCGACGGCAAGAGCGTCCGCGCCGCGCGCATGAGCCCGTGGAAATACCGGCTCTACCGCATCGGCAAGGCGGCGGTGCATACCGGTCACCAAGCCTGGCACATGCTGGGCTATCTGGGGCGGGTGACCGTGGAGACCGGCGAGATGATCGTCGCGCCGCGCAAGAATCTGCGCTTCGCCGCGATGATCGCGCAGGTCGAGGAAACCGGCATCAGCGCACTTCCCATTGTGGGCCTGCTCGCCTTTCTCATCGGCATCGTGCTCGCCTATCAGGGCGCCGACCAGCTCCGCCGCTTTGGCGCGGAAATCTTCACCATCAATCTTCTGGGTGTCGGCGTGCTGCGCGAGATCGGCGGGCTGATCACCGCCATCATCGTGGCGGGGCGGTCGGGCTCTGCCTTCACCGCCCATATCGGCTCCATGCGCGTCAATCAGGAAATCGACGCCATGCAGACCATGGGCCTCAACACGGTCGACACCTTGGTCCTGCCGCGCATCATCGGGTTGGTGATCTCGCTGCCGCTTCTGACCTTCTACGCCAATGTCATGGCGCTGATCGGTGGCGCGATGATGTGCTATTTCGATCTCGGCATCACAATTCCCGTCTTTCTGCGCCAGTTGAACCAGGCCGTCGACGTCAACACGCTGATGGTGGGACTGATCAAGGCGCCGGTCTTCGCTTTCGTGATCGCGCTGGTGGGCTGCTATGAAGGCTTCCAGGTCGAACGCAATGCCGCCAGCGTCGGGCTTCTCACCACCCGCGCGGTGGTGGAATCGGTGTTTCTGGTGATCGTGCTGGACGCCGCCTTTTCCATCATGTTCTCGGTGCTGGGGATCTGATGGCGGACGCGCGCGACAAGAAGGACGCCATCATCCAGGTCCGTGGCCTGGTGAATGCTTTCGGCACCAAGGTCATCCACGACCATCTCGATCTCGACGTCTACCGCGGCGAAGTGCTGGGCGTGGTCGGCGGCTCGGGCTCCGGCAAGTCGGTTCTTTTGCGCACCATCATCGGCCTGAACCGGCCCAGGGAAGGCACGATCGAGGTTTTTGGCAAGCGCACGGGCCAGGCCGAAGGCGGCAGGATGCGCACCCTGGAAATGCGCTGGGGCGTGCTGTTTCAGGAAGGCGCGCTGTTCTCCTCCCAGACCGTGGCCGAGAATATCCAGGTGCCGCTGCGCGAATATACGAAGATGTCGCAGGAGCTGATGGACGAGATCGCGGCGATGAAGATCGCATTGGTGGGCCTGCCGCCGGACACGGCGCAAAAACTTCCGTCTGAGCTTTCGGGCGGCATGAAGAAGCGCGCCGGTCTGGCGCGCGCCCTGGCGCTCGATCCGGAACTGCTGTTCCTGGACGAACCGACATCGGGGCTCGACCCCATCTCTGCGGATCAGTTCGACAGACTGATTGCCGAGCTGCGCGACAGCCTGGGACTGACCGTGTTCATGGTGACGCACGATCTGGACAGCCTCAATGCCGTCACCGACCGCATCGCCGTGCTTGTGGACAAGAAAATCAAGACGGGCACCATCGCGGAACTGCGCAAGGATCCGCAGCCCTGGATTCACGAATATTTCGCCGGCCCGCGCGGGCATGCCGCGTTCGCCGGATCGGATTAGGAGGAGAGGCTTGGAAACCAAGGCCAATTATGTCGCGGTGGGGGCGTTCGTCCTGGCCTGTGTGGTGGGACTGGTGGTCACCATCCTGTGGCTGGCGGGCGCGCAATACAGCCAGGAATACGCTTATTACCAGACCTACTTCAAAGGCCCGGTCACCGGTTTGGGCAAGGGCACGGTCACCCGTTACAACGGCATCGATGTGGGCCGGGTCACCGACCTCAAATTCAATCCCGCCGATCCGCAAAGCGTGATCGTCACCATGCAGGTGCAGCCCGGCCTCAATATCCGCGAGGACAGCCGCGCCTCCATCGAAAGCCAGGGCCTGACCGGGGGCTCTTATGTCGAGATCAGCGGCGGCACCGCAAGCTCGCCCGTCCTGACCGCCAGGGAAGGACAGGACTATCCCGTCATCCTGGCCAAGCAATCGACTTTGCAGCAATTGGAGCAATCCGCGCCCGAAGTGGTGGCCAAGCTCAACATCGCCGTCACGCGGCTGAACGATCTTCTCAGCGACAAGAACCGCAAGGCGATGTCGAATGTCCTCGCCAATCTCGACGAGACCACCGCCGCCATCGCCAAGCGGTCCGCCGACATCGACGCCACGATCAAGAATGCCAATATCGCCACCGCCAATCTGCGCGAGGCTTCGGCCGATTTGAAACCAACCTTGCAGCGCGTCGATACGACGGTGAACAAGTTCAGCAAGGTTGCCGACGATGCCGATGCCTTCCTGAAAGGCGATGCGCTGGCGCAGACCTCAGTGATGATCAGCGAAATGCGGCGGCTTGTGACCAGCCTTACGCGTTTCTCCGACCAGCTCAACCGCGAACCGACCAAGCTTCTGTTCGGCGACCGCCGCAAGGGATACGAACCCAAATGAAAAGCAAACTGCTTCTGATCGCGGCTTCCTCGCTCATGCTTGCTGCCTGTAGCAGCATCCTGGGCCCGCCCGACGCGCCGCAAATGTATGCGCTTCGCCCCCAGCCGCAGCCCGCGCAGCCGGGCGAAAAAGTCGGTTGGGCCCTCTCCATCCTCAAGCCCGACGCGTCCAGCAATCTCGATAGTTCGCGCATCGCGCTGGCCAAGAACAGCACCCAGCTCGACTATTACGCCAATGCCAGTTGGCCCGACCGGCTGCCGGATCTGGTGCAGACCGCCCTTCTGGCCGGCTTCGAGACGTCGGGCCGCATCGATGCGGTGGCACGGGATGCCGATGCGCTCCATGCCGACTATCAGCTCTCCACAGACCTGCGCGATTTCGAGGCCCGCTATGCCACGCCGGACGGCGTTCCCACGGTCGCGGTCACCATCATCGCCCATATGGCCAATGCGAAAAGCCGGATGATCGTGTCCAACCTCACCGTCACCCTCAACGAGCCGGCCTCCGCGAACAGCGTGGACGCGGTGGTGCAGGCTTTCGATCTGGCGCTCGCCAAGGCCATTGCGCAGATCACGCAATGGGCTTTGGCATTGCCCCCGCCGCGCAACATTGATGTGGACCAGCCCGAGCCGGCTGCGACCCTTCCGCCGTCGCGCGACCGGCCGGCCCTGACCATGCCGAAGGCGCCTTAGGCTTTGGCGAAAGCGGCCGCGACCAGCCGCCCCATCTCGGCTTGGCCGGCTTCCAGCGCATCGATGGGCTTGTTCGAGCCGCTGAGATAGGCGGCAATCAGGATCGGCGGGCGGCCCGGCGGCCATGCGATCGCGTCATCGATGGTGGCGCCGCGCGTGCCGGTGCCGGTCTTGTCGCCCACGACCCAATCCTTGGGTAGGCCCGCGCGCAGGCGCTTGTCGCCGGTTTCATTTTTGCGCAGCCAATCCAGCAATTTTCCCCGGGACTCAGGCTTCAGTACATCGCCCAGCAATATCCGTTTCATCGTTCCGACCATCGCATCGGGCGTCGTGGTATCGCGCGGATCGCCCGGGATGTTCGAATTCAAGGCAAGCTCTTTTCGATCCAGCCGCGTGACGCCATCGCCGGTATCGCGCAGGAACCGGGTCAAGCCCTCGGGCCCGCCGACCTGATCCAGCAACAGATTGGCGCCGCCATTGTCGCTGACTTCCACCACCGCCGCGCAGAGATCGTCTACCGTCATGCCGCCATTCTTCAGATGCGCCCCAGTGCGCGGCGAATGTGAGAGCAGCGCCTTGGCGGTATAGCGGATCATCTGATCCGCTTTCAGCGTTCCTTCTTCCACCCGCTTCTGAACCGCCGCCGCCAGCAGCCATTTGAAGGACGAGCACATGGCGAAGCGCTCGCCGCCGCGCCAGGACAGGATTTGGCCATTGCCGGTGTCCAGGGCTGAAAGTCCGGCCTGTCCGCCCAACCGGGCTTCTAGCCCGGCCATCGCCTGACGGAAATTTCCCGCTGCCCGCACAGGCAGCCAAGCGCCGCTCACGGCCAACCCGGCGCCGGCCAACAAGAATCCTCTCCGATGAAAATTATTCATGACAGCATCCCTCTGTGCTTAGATTTCTACCATGCGCCGAGCAGAATTCCGCGCGCAAAGGACATTGCCTCGTGCCAGCCAATAGTTTTCCTAATGGCCCCTTCAATATCTCTTCCGTTTCGCTGAGCGCCTTGCGCGCCTTCGAAGCGGCGGCGCGGCATCTGTCCTTCACCCGCGCGGGACTGGAATTGTCGGTGACGCAAGCCGCAATCAGCCATCAGGTGAAGGGCCTGGAAGTGCGATTGGGGCTGGAGCTGTTCCGCCGCACACCGCGCGGGTTGGTCCTGACGGATGAAGGCCGCGCGCTGATGGTGCCGGTGAGCGATACGTTCGAACGTTTGTCGCGCGCGCTCGGCCAGTTCGAGGGCGGGCGGCTGAAGGAAGTGCTGACGGTCGGCGCGGTAGGCACCTTCGCGGTCGGTTGGCTGCTGGAACGGTTGCCGGATTTTCAGGGACGCCATCCGGGCATAGACCTCAGGCTTCTGACCAACAACAACAAGGTCGATCTGGCGGGCGAGAGCCTGGACTATGCCGTCAAGTTCGGGGACGGCGCCTGGCACGGCATCCATTCCGAAAAGATCATGGCCGCGCCTTGCTCGGCGGTCTGTTCACCGCAAACCGCCGCGCGCCTGCGCGCGCCATCGGATCTCGCGACCCTGCCCCTCCTGCGCTCCTACCGTGCCTCGGATTGGCCGCTGTGGCTGGAAAAGGCCGGGGTGCCGGATATCGCCGCGCGGGGACCTTTGTTCGATTCTTCCTGGATCATGGTGCAGGCGGCGCTCAGAGGTGAAGGCGTCGCGCTGGTGCCGGTGGCGATGTTCCGGCGCGAACTTGAGTCCGGCCTGCTTGTGGAGCCGTTCGACATCGAGGCCGACCTGGGCGGCTATTGGCTCTGCCGCCTGATGAGCCGACCGCAATCGCCCGCCATGATCCTGTTCCGGGATTGGCTGATGGCCGCGGTGTAAGGGCCCTTTCGGGAACTTCGCGCTCCGATCGGCATTTCCTTGACGAGTTTCGCGGGAGATTTCCGATGCTGCGTTGGGCCCTTATTTTCCTCGTGATCGGATTGGTCGCCGGCCTTCTGGGCTTTACCGGCATTGCCGGAACCTCGATCGCCATCGCCAAGACGCTGTTCTTTGTCTTTATCGTGATCTTCCTGATCCTGCTGATCCTGGGGCTGACGGTAGCCCGGCGGGTCGGATAGCTCAGGGCAGCTTCCGGACGGCGCGGGCCAGCGCGCGCCAAGGCGCGATATCCCAGTGATTGTCCGCAAGCGGCGACGGTGACGGCAAAATCCACACCGTCGTGTCGCCGATATGATCACGCTGCCTGCCGGGCTTTGCCGCCTTTCCCATCACCGCGCGTCCGGCCGTCAGGCTGGTGAAGGCAAGGTGGCGCGGCGCGATCTTCTCGATGCGGGTTCGCAAGGCCAGCGCTGCTTCTTTCCCAAGACTCTCCTTGGGCAGTTGATGATCCATGCCATAGGCGAATTTGGCGATGTCGGTGAGGCCGATGCCCAGGTCCCACAAAGCGGGATAGTCGGCGGGCAGGAACTGATGCGGCGTGAGACCCACCGCATGCAAGGTGCGCCAGAATTTGTTTTGGGCATGCGCGTAATAGGCCTTTTGAAGCGCGGACTGCCGCCCGGCGGCGGTGCCGCAGAACACCAGCTTCAGTCCCGGCCTGAGCCGTTCCGGCAGGACATGATCCTTGTCGCGCATGCCGCGATTATGCCGGTCCGCAGCGGAAAATCAGCCGGAAAAGCTAGGCCGCGCGCCAGCGCGAACGCCCCAGAAAATAAAGCGGCACCGCCAAGGCCAGAAAGATGATCGACCAGATGCTGGTGACCAGGTCCGTGGTCAGGAACAGCACCAGCAATATGCCGTTGATCACCATGCTGACCAGCGCAGGCACGGGATAGAAGGGCATTTTGTAGGGCCGGGGCAGATCGGGCTCGGTGCGGCGGAGCTTGAGCGCGCCATAGCTGAGCAGCAGAAAGATGATCATGATATTGGGCGCGTAGAGATTGAGCAGCACCTCATACAGGCCACCCTTGATAAAGGTCGCGCCCGTGATCACCAGCGCAATCGACACAAGCACCACCACCAATGCGGCGCGCGGCGTGCCGCTGGTGGAGACGGTGGCGAGGCCCGGCGGCAACATGCCCTTGCGCGCCATGGCGTAGGTGGTGCGTACATGTTCCATCACCTGCAGATTGGCGATGGTGGCGACGCAGATGATGGCCAGGATGGTGACGATGGTGCCGCTCCCCGGTCCCAGCACGATCGCCGCGGCATCCGATACCGCCAGAGTCGAATTGACCAGAAGTCCGACCGGCACGACATGCAACACAGCGGCGTTGACCAAGACATAAAGCGTGGTCACCAGCGCAATGCCGGCAAAGGTGGCGCGTGAGATGTTGCGCTCCGGCTCATGCACTTCTTCCGAGAAGTAAACAGCCGCCTGCCAGCCGCCATAGGCGCCATAGATCGCGCGCAAAGCCACGGCCGCCGCGACCCAGGTGAACAAGGGTGGCGGCGGCGCGGCGACCGCTTCAGGCTTGGCGACGAGAAACAGGGTGGCGACCAGCGCGACCAGCACCAGCGCCTTCAGCGCGCTGCCGATATTCTGGGAGGCGCCGCCCACCCGCGCGCCGATCCAGTTCAGGACACCGCATCCGATCAGCAGCATGATGGCGACCATCGCCGTCGGCCAATCGGCCATGATGCCCAGCCGCTGCACATATTGGCCGAACGCGACCGAGATGAAGCCGGTGGACATCACCAGCTGCAGCCAGTCGGCCCAGCCGACAAAGAATCCGGTGAAAGGCCCGATGGCGCGGGCCGCCAGCGAATAAGGTCCGCCCGATAGCGGGATCGCCGCGCCCAGTTCCACCGTCGGCATGGCGTCGATGGCCACGAACAAGCCGCCGGCCAGCCAGGCCAGCAGGATCAGCCTGGTATCGACGAAACCCGCCGCCACCACGGACGGATTGCGCAGAATGCCCGAGCCGATCGTGCCCCCGATCACAACCGCCAGGCCAAAGCCCAGCCCAAAAATGCGCAGCAACCGGCCGCGAACATGATGGGTGTCCGGCGTCGTATCGGAATCGGTCATGACGAGCTCCCCTGCCCCGGGGATTAGGGGCGAGGACGGCGCTCTTTGCAACCGCTCAAAGCACCCGGCCGAACCAGATCAGCGAGAGCGCGGCGGCGCTCAGCATCAGAAGCGCCGCGAAGCCGGCAAAAAAGGAGGTGATTTCCACTTCCTTGGTTTCCACCACCAACTGCTTCGACAGCACGCTGTAGACGGATTTGAGATCCTCGGCGCTGGCGGCGTGGAAATAGCGGCCCCTTGTCATGTCGGCGACCTTTTTCAGGGCGACTTCGTCAAGCTGGGCGCGCATCGAAAAGCCGCCAAAGCCGACGACATTGCCTTTGGTGGTGCCGAAACCCACCGTATAGACCTTCACGCCATATTCGGAGGCGATGCGTGCCGCCTCGAGAGGATCAAAGCCCGTGTTGGTCTGGCCGTCGGTGAGAAGAATGATGACCGCGTTCTTATAAGAACCCGGCTCGACCGGGACATGCTTCTTCTTGGGCTCGCGATTGGCGGGAGCGCGGCTTCCCAAGGCGCGCGCGCCGCCGAAACGATCGAACCGTCCAAACCCGCCATCGCCGAAGCCCCGGCCGGTGAAATTGTTGATCGGAAAATCTTCTTTCGGAAAAAGCGTGGACAGCGATACCAGAATGCCGCTTCCCACAGCGGTGCCGCGCTGCAATTCAAAACGGTCGACCGCCGCATTCAGCGCCAGCCGGTCGGTGGTCGGGCTCTGCACCATCAGCGCGGTGGAGGCGAAAGCAACGATACCGATCTGAACGTCCTTGGGCTGGTCCTTGATATATTCCTTGGCAGCGATCTTTGCCGCATCCATGCGCGATGGCTTCACATCGGCGGCGCGCATGCTGCCGGAGACATCCATCGCCAGCATCACGGTGGCGCGGCTTGAGGGCAGGCTGATCAGGGCCGTGGGACGCGCCATCGCCAGAAGCAGCAAGGTCAGCGCCGCCAGCATCAGTGCCGGCGGAACATGGCGCCGCCAGCCGATGGCCCCCATCGCATCCTTGACCAGCGCCAGATTGGCGTACCGCAGCGCCGATTTCTTGCGCCGCCTGAGGAACAGCACATAAAGCGCGATCGCCAGCGGGACCAGCAGCAACAGCCACAGGAACATCGGCCAGAGAAAGCCGATATGCGGGACCATCGCCCAGCTTTTGGCCAACCATTCCTTCATGCGGTTTTCTTTGCGAAACGCAGGCGGCGCATGTCGGCGAAGCGCAGCACCGCATCGGCGACATCGTCTTCGGTGGACAATTCCAGCGCATCCACGCCGGCGGACTGGAAGGCGGCCATCAAGGCTTCGTCCCGCCTCCGCGCGGCGGCGGCGAAGCGGGTGCGGAAGCCCTTGTCATGGGTGTCGACAAAAACCTGGTCGCCGCTTTCCGCATCCTGGAAGGTGAGAAGGCCCAGATCCGGCAAGCGGACCTCCAGGGGATCGGTAAGGCGGACCGCGATCACGTCATGCTTGTTGGCGAGATAGCCAAGCGGCTTTTCCCAGCCGGGCGAGCTGATGAAATCGGAAACCACGAAAATCAGCGAGCGGCGGCGGATCATGCGCCCCGCATCGGACAACACGCGCTTCAAATCGGTCGCGTTGGCCTTTCCCGGATGACGGTAGCGGGTCAAGGCATCCAGCAGCACCAAAAATTGCCGGCGCCCGCCGCGCGCGGGAATCATCTGTTCGACCGCGCCCGAAAACAGAAGCGCACCCGCGCGATTGCCCTTCCCGGCGAGAAAGCGGCACATCAGGGTGGAGAATTCCGCCAGCACCGCGCGCTTGGACACGCTCACCGACTGGAAATCGATGGATGGGCTCATGTCGAGCAGGAACCAGGCGGTGATTTCCCGGTCTTCCTGGAATTCGCGAACATGGGGAATCTGCAAGCGCGCGGTCACATTCCAATCCATGTGCCGCACATCGTCGTGATACTGATATTCGCGCAGATCAGCGAGATCCAGGCCCTGGCCCCGGAACAGGCTCTTGTGATCGCCCTGCAGCAATCCTTCCAGGCGGCGTGCGATCTTCAGGTCGAGACGGCGAAGGATCGCCTCAGGCGTTTGCGGCGCGGTCATGGCGCTCCAATACCTTCTCGGGCGCGGGCACGGCGCGCATGATGTCGCGAACCAGATCGTCGGCGCTGATGCCGTCCGCCAGCGCTTCGTAAGACGGCGTGACGCGGTGACGCAGCACATCGGCGGCCACATCCACCACATCGGCGGGCAGCACGTAATCGCGGCCGCGCAGATAGGCGAGCGCGCGGCCCGCCTCGATCAGGCCGATGGTGGCGCGCGGGCTCGCCCCATAAAGAATGAAGCGCGAATGGCTGTCCAAACCCGCCTTGCCGGGATTGCGCGTCGCCGCCACCAGCCGCACCGCATAGGTGACCAGCGCCGGATCGACATAGAGTTTGCGCGCCTGGGCCTGCATCGCCAGCAATTCGTCGGTGGTGGTGACCGCGCCGATCGCCGCCGCCATGCCGGTGACGCGCTGGACGATCACAAACTCCTCATCCTCGGAGGGATAGCCGACCAGCACTTTCATCATGAAACGGTCGACCTGGGCCTCGGGCAGCGCATAGGTGCCTTCGGTCTCAATCGGGTTCTGGGTCGCCATCACCACAAAAGGTTTGGGGACAGGATGGGTTTCGCCCGCGATGGTGACCTGACGCTCCTGCATCACCTCCAACAGTGCGCTCTGCACCTTGGCGGGTGCAC
>CAYWWT010000023.1:0-20189 GCA_964461855.1 uncultured Rhizobium sp.
TGGCCATCCTGGGCGCAATGGAAGTTTCGCAAGACGGTGACATCGCCAATTGGACCATTCCCGGCAAGATGGTGAAGGGCATGGGCGGGGCGATGGATTTGGTAGCGGGTGTGAAACGCGTTATTGCGCTGATGGAGCACGCCAACAAGGCGGGCAAGTCCAAGATCCTCAAGGCCTGTACTTTGCCGCTGACCGGCAGCCGCTGTATCGGCATGGTGATCACCGATCTTTGTGTCTTCGAGATTCATGCCGGCCGCATGCATCTGACCGAGTTGGCGCCGGGGGTCACTTTGGAAGATGTTAAGGCCAAAACGGAAGCTCATTTCACGTACGGATAGACGATATGCCTGCTGCTTATATATGCGATGGTCTGCGCACGCCCATCGGGCGTTACAATGGCGCACTGGCCAAGATGCGGCCCGACGATCTGGCAGCGCTGATCCTGAAGAGCCTGTTGGCGCGGCACGCCGGCCTTGATCCCGCAGCCATTGATGAAGTGATCCTGGGCTGCGCCAACCAGGCAGGCGAGGACAATCGCAATGTCGCGCGCATGGCGTTGCTGCTGGCGGGATTGCCGGACACGGTGCCCGGCGTGACTGTGAATCGGCTTTGCGCTTCCGGATTGGATGCGGTGGGGCAGGCAGCGCGCGCGATCATAACTGGAGAAGCCGATTTGGTTCTGGCGGGTGGAGTGGAAAGCATGACCCGTGCGCCCTTTGTTATGGGCAAGGCCGATACCGCTTTCTCGCGTGGCGCCAGGATCGAGGACAGCACCATCGGCTGGCGCTTCGTCAATCCGGCCATGGCGAAGACTTATGGCATCGACTCCATGCCGGAGACGGCCGAAAACGTCGCCGCCGATTACCAGATCAGCCGCGCCGACCAGGACGCTTTTGCCTTTCGCAGCCAGCAGCGCGCTGCGGTGGCGGAGAAACAGGGCTTCTTCAAGGGCGAGATCATCTCGGTCAATGTGCCGGGCGGAAAGGCGGGGCCAATTATCGTGGAGCGGGACGAGCATCCGCGCGCCGACACGACACTGGAAGCGTTGGCCAAGCTCAAGCCGATTGTGCGCGAAGGTGGAACGGTGACAGCGGGTAATGCTTCGGGTGTCAATGACGGCGCCGCGGGTTTGATCCTGGCCTCGGAAGAGGCCATCAGGCGCCATGGATTGACGCCTCGCGCGCGCATTCTGGGCTATGCCACGGCAGGTGTTGCGCCCCGGGTGATGGGGATGGGGCCCGTGCCCGCCACACGGAAGCTAATGGCTCGCACGAAGCTCTCGATCAGCGACTTCGATATTGTCGAGCTGAACGAAGCTTTTGCGTCGCAGGCATTGGCGGTGCTGCGTGAACTGGGGCTTCCTGACGATGCATCGCACGTCAACCCGCATGGCGGTGCTATTGCTATCGGTCACCCTCTGGGTGCCTCTGGCGCGCGCTTGGCGCTCACCGCCATGCGAGCACTTCAAGAGAAAAAGGGTCGTTATGCGCTGGCGACTCTCTGCGTCGGCGTCGGTCAGGGCGCAGCCCTCGCCATTGAAAGGGTTTGACTTGAAAGGCTGCTGGTACGTCTGTTGGTCATAGGATGACCGTCTAGTAGTATATTGATTTAAAAGGATTATTTCAGCCATCAAGGATCTATGGGTGCCTATCGCAAAGCTGCATCCGCTCGAATGTTGCGCGGCGGGGCATCCATTCGACGTTCATTGAACGCAGTCTTCATTTTAGCAAGAAAATCCCAATGGCGGCGCGGCCTTCGAATCTTCCATCCTGTGGTGCGGTCGCGGCCTCTGCCTAACGCAAGCTTAATCGCCAAAAGTTGCCGCTTCCTGGCGAGCTGTGAAGCTTGCGGCAGCCATGTGCGTTTCTTTTGCGAGGCTCGAATGGAGAAAGATCATGCGGTTGATCGTCCTTAGTCTGCTGACAATCGGCGCTCTGGGCGCGGCGAACGCGGCAAATGCCGCGCTGGCCGAGGCGAATCCAGGTCCAACAGTGAATAGCTATACAGCCGCCCAATCGGACCGCGCGGAAGCCGCGGCAAAAGGAGCGGGTTATGGCGATTTTCGGATAACGATGGTGCAGGCGGGCAATTTCTTTTTGAAGGGCGACAAAGAGGGAGAAAGCTATCTCCTCACGGTCACGCCGAACGGAAAGGTTTACCCATCGTCTCCGTCGCCGGCAGCCTCCGGCTTGACCACAAAAGGTTGAACGCGGCACGCAATCCATTTTGGCATGAGAGGGCGGCGCTGTCGAAGAATTGAGGTGACGACGTCACCGTTGATGTCGAACATTCTTCATTCTTGAATTGCGTATTTCACGCAGGCGCTGGCTCGGGAGCTGGATTCTCAGCGCTTCGCCATGAACGCGAATTCACCTCACCAAAGTGGCCGGCAAGCCTCCCCCATCAGGTTCCCGAGCGCCCTGATTCAAACAGTTGGAGCCACATTTCCGGGACTGACCTGTTAACCATTTTGTCATAGGCGTGAAGGCAGATTTGGATTTGGATTTCATGTCTAGGCGACACAACATGCTTCGTCGCGCATTTGCCCTATGGCGCTAACGCCCGACTTCGAGACTTTTTTCACGGCATCTCTGGATTTGCTTGTCATCCGGGACGCTGAATTCAAAATCGTCAAGGTCAATCAAGCCTGGGAAAAAGTGCTGGGTTACCGCACGGAAGATCTTGAGGGCCAGTTCATGCTCTCGTTCATCCATCCCGATGATGTGGCCGCAAGCCATTCGCAAATGCAGCGGGTCGAGGCCGAGAAGGACGTCAACGGCTTTATCAATCGTTATCGCTGCCGCGATGGCGGCTACAGACACCTCGAGTGGCGTGCCCGCCAGGAAGGCGGCCTGGTGTACGGGATAGCCCGTGACGTAACAGAGAGACTGGCCATCGAAGCCGAGATGGCTGAGGCAAAAGCTGCCGCCGAAGCGGCCAGCAGGGCGAAAAGTGAATTCCTGGCGAACATGAGCCATGAATTGCGAACGCCGCTCAATGCTATTCTTGGCTTCTCGGAAGTCATTCGCGACCAGGTGCTGGGCGATGCACCGTCCGCGTGGGCGAAATACAAGGAATATGCTGGTTCAATTCATGCCAGCGGTTCTCACCTGTTATCGCTGATTTCCGAAGTATTGGACCTGTCTAGAATCGAGTCCGGCGGTTATCGGCTTTATATCGAACAATTCGGCATGCAGGCGGTGATCCGGGATTCACTGATGCTGGTGAAGCCCCAGGCCGAGAGAGCCAAGATCTCCATCCTGCCGATAGATTCGGAAGGCGATGTAATGGTGGACGCCGATAAGCGAGCCATCAAGCAGGTGATCGTCAATCTCCTCGCCAATGCGGTAAAATTCACGCCGGGCGGCGGGGAAATAGAAATCCGCTGTTACGAAGAAAACGGCACCGTGCATGTCAGGGTCCGGGACAGTGGTATCGGTATTGCGGAAGAACTCCTGGAAACCGTGTTCGAGGCGTTTCATCGCGGCGATGCAAAGCTGGCGCGCCGCTATGATGGTACGGGCCTCGGCCTATCGGTCTGCCGGCGACTTGTGGAAATGCACGGCGGCCGTATCTGGCTGGAGAGCGCCCCGAACGCCGGCACCACCGTGTTTTTCCATCTTCCCAAGCGCAGCGGCGTGACAGCCAACGCCGAGCGTGCCGCCTGATATTTCCAACAAAAAATCTTGGTTAGATTTCAATCTCTTCGACGTTTCCGATGCGGCTCGGGGGATATCGATCTTCGATGCAAATTGCCGGCAACAGCACGGTCTCTGATCCAAAGCGGATGCTGATGCTGAGAATTCCCCAACCCTGCGTGTTCTATAGTTTCTGACGGAATCCTGGCGGCCGCCCGATCAACCGGGACTGGGGTGCAGTTTCGATATAGCGTTCATGCGCTGGCCGGCCCCTGGCACCCCATCCGTTCTGGCCTCATGCCGCAATTGCTGTAAAAAGCCGTTCATCGTGAACCGGGCAATCGGGAGGCATGCGTGAGACAGCGTCATATCGAGACCTTCTTCGCGGTCATGACCTATGGAACGGTGACCAAAGCTGCGCTCAGGTTGGGCGTCACTCAGCCTTCGGTCACAACCACGCTGCGTCAGGCGGAAAAGGAGATCGGCTTTCTTCTGTTTCAACGCCGGAATGGCCGCCTGCTGCCTACCGCGGAGGCAAGGCTTCTTTATGAGGAAGTGGGCCGCGCCCAGGCCTCGCTCGCTGCGGTTGAGTCGCTTTGCAAACAGTTGCGCAGAGGCGGCACGTCACGGCTGAGAGTGGCGTCGATCCAAACCTTCACCGAAACGCTCATTCCCGCGGCGGTGCAGAAATATATTGGCGACCGTAAGGATTGCGCCATCGAAGTGGAAACTCAATCGTCGAACCGGATCCTCGAAGCATTGGACATGCGCCTCGATCACTGCGATCTCGGCCTCATCTTTGGCTCGGCGGAAGAACATAGTGTCTATTCCGTTTCCATCGGGAAGGCCCCCATCCTTTGCGTAATGCCGGCGGCCTGGCGCGTACCGCTGAGCGACGGCAAGGTCGCGCTTAAAAGCCTCAAGGGATATCCGATGATTGGGCTGAGCGAGCAGGAGCCGGTGGGAAGGGCCGCCAGGACATTATTGTTCGAGCAGGGCTTCAATCCCGATATTCGCATCGTGGCGCAAAATCATAGTCTGGCCGGCGATCTGGCTGGAAAGGGTCTGGGCTTCACCTTGCTCGACGGCATCGCCGCCGGGCGGGCCAAGAAATTGGCAGGCAATGTGCGCGCCGTTCCCGTGCATGGTGCCCCCGAGATCGACATCACCGCTGTCTTGGCGCGTGCCGAGAATCTCACGAGTGCGCCCAGGCGATTTATGGAGCTTTGCGCCGAAGCGCTGCGGTGAAAGACCGTGGGATGGCGGCTTCTGTTGCGGCGATAACGTCCAGCTAAGGATATATAAATCCAATTTATGGATATGGCGATATCATTGCATTTATCAATTTTGTTTCTATCATAGAAAGAAGTCGAGTTGCGAAGCGGCAACGAGATGAGGGCGGGAGCGAAGCCATGGGTTTGGGCAAAAGGGGGTTCGGCAAAGGCTTTTGCGCGCTTCTGGCGTTGCTTGTTCCTTTCGCAGGAGTGACGGGCATGCAAACAATTGCGGCGGACGCGGCGACGTCCTGCACGGTCCCCGACCACGCCCGGGCACGCGACCTGGGTATCGCGCCGGGGATTCTTTCGCCGGGCCCCCTCAATGCCATTACCGACGTGCCGGGCGTGCTGGTAGGGCAGATCACATTGGTGCGCGGCAAAAGCATCCGCACCGGCGCGACCGCGATCCTGCCGCATGGCGGCAACATCTTTCAGGACAAGGTCCCCGCCGGCGTCTTTGTCGAGAACGGCTTCGGAAAGTCCGCGGGCCTCAGCCAGGTCGCCGAACTGGGCGAGATCGAAACCCCTATCGTACTCACCAATACCTTGGCGGTGGCCCGAGGCATGGACGCCATCCTCGATTGGACTTTGGCCCAGCCGGGCAATGAAAGCGTGCGGTCCGTGAATGCGGTGGTGGGGGAGACCAACGATTCGGAACTCAATGACATTCGTGGGCGCGCCATCACGCCGACCGACATTCTGGAGGCGATCAAGACCGCCAAAAGCGGCCCCGTCGAAGAAGGCGCTGTGGGCGCGGGTACCGGCACCGTCGCTTTCGGCTGGAAAGGCGGTATCGGAACCAGCTCGCGCAAGCTGCCGCCATCCCTGGGCGGATATACCGTGGGAGTGTTGGTGCAATCGAATTACGGCGGTGTCCTCACCGTCGACGGCGCCCGGATCGGCGAGAAGCTGGGACAATATTATCTGAAAGGAAAAGTCGACAGCGCGGTGGCCAATGGCTCGATCATGGTCGTGGTGGCGACCGATGCGCCTTTGTCGGACCGCAATTTGACGCGTCTGGCGAAGCGGGCGATGGCGGGCGTCGCCAGAACCGGCTCCAGCTTCACCAACGGTTCGGGCGATTATGTTCTGTCCTTCTCGACGGCGGAAAGCGTGCGCCGCACGGCCGAATGGCGGGCGGCGGGAACGCCTCATCCGGAGATATCCAACGACAATATCTCTCCGCTCTTCCAGGCGGTGGCGGAAGCGACGGAGGAGGCGGTCTACAATTCCTTGTTCATGGCCAAGACGACAAGCAGCTACGACGTCATTTCCAAAAAGAACGTCACGATCAAGCAAGTGCCATTGGCCGCAATCATGAAAAAGCCGCCTGGTTGCCCGTGAGTCGGAATGATGTCGAAGGAGCCGGGGAGTTTTTCATCTTGGAAGACTTCGTCCTGCAGGATGAATAACGTGAATTCAGATAGGGACTCCACGATACCGCAACCTTTGCCCATGCTAGGTGTGCTGGGCGGGATGGGGCCTATGGCGACAGTGGATTTTCTCGCAAAATTCGTGGCGCGCACACCTGCCGTGAACGATCAAGGCCATATTCCTTTTCTGGTATCATCCAATCCCCACATTCCCGACCGGACAAGCGCCATCCTCCACAACGGGCCATCGCCATTCGCCGACATGGCGCGCGGAGTTGCCTTGCTGGATAGAGCGGGTGCCACGGCACTGGCCATCCCCTGCAATACCGCTCACCACTGGTACGAGGAATTGCAGGCCGCGACCCGGGTGCCGATCATCCACATTGTGGACGCCGTGATCGAAGCGTTGCTTGCCAAGAATCTCTTGGGAAGCCGTGTAGGCCTTCTCGCCACCCACGGAACCATCCAAGCGCGCGTCTATGACCGGCGTCTGGAAAGGTTGGGGATCGAGACCATCGTTCCACGCGAAAACGACCAGCAGCGATTGATGGGCGCGATCAGCGCGGTCAAGGCGGGTGCG
Organism: uncultured Rhizobium sp.; assembly: GCA_964461855.1. GTDB lineage: Bacteria > Pseudomonadota > Alphaproteobacteria > Micropepsales > Micropepsaceae > Rhizomicrobium. The sequence goes on from CAYWWT010000023.1 coordinate 6,869, forward strand.
GACCACCATGGCGCTCAGATCGTGTCGTCCATTGCCGCCGGATTAAGGAGCCGGGGCGCCGGTGCGATCATCCTCGCTTGCACCGAATTGCCGTTGCTCTTTCCACGAGGAGCGGAGCGGGACATGGTGGATGCCACCGAAGCCTTGGCATTTGCGTGCGTAAAAGCGTTGCAGGGAAAGATATCACTATCCAGCGCCGCAACAATCTGATCCAGCGCGCCGACAGCAACGGGGAGGTCGTCAACCGCGATTCCCGTAACAGACCGATCGTCAGGCCTCCTCAAAGGCGATGTCTTCCGGCGTTGCGGGAAATCACGGGTCGATAGGACCACGTGCGGGCTCCGTCCACCCGCCTCCAAGGGCTTTGAAAAGCCCGACTGCGGCAACGAGGCGCGCGCGGCGGACCTCGGAATACTGGTCGCGAGCCGCGTAGAGGGTCCGCTCGGCATCGATGACGGCCAGAAAATCCGTATAGCCGGCCACGTATTTGCGCTGGGCCGCTCGGAGAACTTTTTCATCCTGGGACACTTGCTCCTTTAAGGCGTCTTCCTGGGTGGCAAGATGATGCAAGCTGCCCAAAGCGTTTTCGACGTCGGCGAAGGCGGCGATGACGGCTGCGCGATAGGCAGCCAGCAATTCGTCCTCGCGCGCTTTTGCTTCATCGGTCTTGGCGCGCAGCTTTCCGCCATCGAAAATCACCTGCGCCAGCGAAGCCGCTGCGTTGGCGGCCAGACCGGTGCCGGGCAGCGTGTCGATCGCGGCGGCAAGTGCCGGATAGGCTAGGCCGCCATTGGCTGTGAGCGTGATGTCGGGAAGGAAAGCGGCCCGCGCCGCGGCCAGATCGGCATGTGCCGCTTTGAGATTGGCCTCCGCGCTCGCGATATCGGGGCGGCGTTTCAAGAGGTCCGATGTCAGGCCGGGTTGTACGGCCGGCGCATTCAGATTGTTCAGATTCTCGCCCCCGACGGCAAAACCTTCCGGCGGCCGCCCCAGCAATATCGCCAGCGCCGTTCGCGCTTCCAACTCCTGCTGTTCCAGGAGAGGCAGTCCGGCTTTGTCTGCCGCGATGGCCGCCATTTGCTGCGTCAGTTCGGAATTGGCGGCATAACCCGCCTTCACGCGCCGCTGCACGATGCCCAGTATTTCTTCCGAGGATTTAAGGTTGTCCTTTGCGACCGCCAGCCTTTCACGCAAGGCGAGGAGCTGGAAGTAGGTGTTGGCGACGCTCGATGTGACGGTAAGGATCACCGTGGCGCGGTCTGCGGCGCTGGCGTCCCGCGCAAAATTCGCGGCATCGGCGGCGCTCCGGTTCTTGCCCCAGAAATCCAACTCGTAGCTGGCTCCCAATGCCGCGCCATAGTCGGTTTCGCGCCGCGAGGTGCCATCGGTCCGTCCGTAAAGCGTATCGACGTTGGCGTTCAGGCCCAGGCTTGGCAGCAGTGCCGCACCCGCTTGCCGGGCGCGGGCATCGGCCTGCCGGAGCCGGGCGGCAGCCTGAGCGATATCGAGATTGCCGGCGCGCACCTGATCCATCAGCGCCGTCAATTGCGGATCGCCAAAGCTTTGCCACCAATCCTGGGAAGGCCAGACCGCGGCGTTTGCGGCGCTGCCCTGTTCGAATGCGGCCGGGACATCGCCCGGGGAGAGTTGCGGAGCCGGTGTGTTTTCGCAGCCATACAGCAAAAGCGCGGTGACAGCCGTTGAAGCCAATATTCTCATGGCGCGGCTTTCCGCGGACCGCCAAAGCGCTCCGCCAAAGCCGGCAGCACCACCAGATTGAGCAATGTGGAGGAAATCAGGCCGCCCAGCACCGTGACCGCCATGGGCCCTTCGATCTCCTGGCCTGGGCGGTTCATACCCAGCGCCAGCGGGAGGAGGCCCAGTGCCGTCACCGCCGCCGTCATCAGGATGGGGACCAGTCGCTCCTGGGCGCCGCGCAGAACGATGCCGGGATTCCACGGAGCGCCTTCGGTTTCCACCAGATGTTCGTAATGCGACAGAAGCAGGATGGCGTTGCGTGCGCTGACACCGAACACGGTGACCAGGCCCACCATCGCGCCCAGCGAAAGACCACCGCCGACCAGCGCGATGGCGGCAACGCTGCCGATCAGGCTGAAGGGCAGATTGACCAGCACCAGCCAGGTATGCGCCCGCCAGTGAAAGCTGAGAAACAGGATCAGGCCGATCAGTGCCAGCGCCAGCGCCGTGAACAGCATCATCTGCAACTGGGCTGCCTGTTGCGCCTGGGCGGCACCGCTGAATTCCACAAACACACCGGGCGGCAGTTTCAACGCGGCGACCCGCGCCTTGGCATCGTTGACGGTCGATTGCAGCGACCGGCCCACGACATTGAAGGAGATGGCATCGAAGCGCTGGCCGCCGTCATGAGAGATCGAGGCGCGGGACTCGGTCGGGATGATGCGAGCGACCTGGCTGAGCGGAATCGGGCCGAGCGGACCGGATATCATCACCTTCGCCATCGTTTCCGGCCGGTTGCGCTGGCTGGGGGGCAGCAACATGACCACGTCAACGGCTCGAATGCCCGCATAAGTTTGCCCGACCGTGGTGCCTGCAAAATCACTTTGCAGCGTATCGAGGACATCGCCGGCCTTGAGACCGCTGGCCGTCAGGCCTTCCGGCTTCAATTGAATGGCAAAAGTGGGCGTGCCGCTCTGGGGCTTGAACTGCAGATCGGCGATTCCCGGCGCGCCCGAAAGCGCGGCGTCGATTTCGCGCGCCGTGGTGTCCAGGGCATCGAGCTGGTCGCCGAAGACCTTGACCGAAACATCGCCCGTGTCACCGGTCAGGCTTTCGCTGATCCGGTCGCCCAGAAAGGTGACGACTTCGGTCTGAACGCCAGGATAGTTGGCCAGGATCTTGCGGATGACGTCTTCCGCGTCCGCTTGGTCGATGGCGGCGCGGGGCTTCAGTTCGACCTGAAATTCGCTCTGGTGCGGCCCGCTGGTATCCTCGCCCAGTTCCGCCCGCCCGATCTGCTGGGCGACGGTCGCGACATAGGGTAGCGCCAGCAAGTCTTTGCTGATGCGCTTGCCGACGGCGCGCATTTCCTCCAGCGAGGCGCCCGGCGTTGAAGCCTGAACCTGCACGACGAAATGATTTTCCTTGAAGTCCGGCATGAAGCTGGAGGGAAGAAAGGGCAGTGCCGCCGCCGCCGCGACCGTCATGAGCGCCAGCACCGCAATGGTGGGGCGGAAATTGCCATACACAAAGCCGATAGACCGGCTTTGCCATCGTTTCAGCGCCTGAATCCAGGTGAAATCGGCATGCGCGTCGCGAGGCCTGAGCAACAAGGCGGACAGCGCCGGCCCCGCGGTCAGCGCCACGATCAGCGATGCGAGCACCGCCAGGATGAAGGCCAGTGCCAGCGGGCCGACAAAATGTCCTTGGACGCTGGTGGCGAAAAGTTCGGGCAGGAACACCGCGATGACGACAAAGGTCGCATAGACCACGGGCCCGCGCACTTCCAGGGTCGCGTCGCGAATGATCTCCAGACGCGAACGCGGATTGTCTGTGCGCTCATTTTCACCCAGCCGGCGCATCACATTCTCGATGCCGATAATGGCATCATCCACCAGCACGCCCAGCGCGACGGCAAAGCCGCCCAGGGTCATGGTATTCAGCGTGTAGCCCATGGCGTCCAGAACGGCCGTGGCGGCCAGCAGCGACAGGGGAATTGCCAGGAAGGTGATGAGGGCGGAACGCCAGTCCCGCAGAAACAGATAGAGTACCGCCAGGATCAGGATGGCGGCGATCACCAGGGATTGTTCCAGCGTCGACAAGGCGCGCTCAATGAAATTGGCGGGTCGCTGCAGCGCCGGATAGACGGTGATGCCTTGCGCCTTCAAGGCCGGCGCGAGCTGGGTGAGCGCCGCCTCCACGGAGCGGCTGGCTTGCAAGGTATTGGCGCCATACTGGCTGGCGAGGGAGAGAAGGACACCGGGTTTGCCTTGGACCAGGGCATCGCCGGGCTTGAGCGCGGCTTCTTCCTTGACGGTTGCGACGTCGCCGATGGTCAGGGGCGTGCCGGAACGCACGGTCAGCACGGCATTGGCGATGCCGGCAGTGTCGGGCGCCGGCACCGGCGTCTGGATCAGCACGCGCTGATGCGCCAGATCGATGAAGCCCGCGCCCTTGAGCGCCAGTGCAGAGCGTGCGGCATCGGCGATATCGGTCAAGGTCAGGCCATAGGAGGTCATACGCGCCAGGTCGGGCTGGATCTGGATCTGCCGCACCGCGCCGCCATACACGATGACATGCGCTACCCCAGGCACTGCGAGAAGCGCAGGCTTCATCACCCAGTCGGCGGTATCGCGCAGGGCAAAAGCATCCAACTTGTCGGATGTGAGGCCGATCAGCAGAAGGTCCATGGTGCTGGATGTGAGCGGTGAAAGTTTGGGGCTGCCGACGCCCAGCGGCAGGCTTGAGCCCAGCTCGCCCAGCCGTTCGGAGATGCCCTGGCGGGCATTGTAGAGATTCACGGTGTCGGTGAACTGCACCTTGATAACGGACAGGCCGGGAATGGATTCCGACCGGATCGTCGCCAGGCCATTGGCGCCATTGACCGCATTTTCGATCGGCTTGGTGACAAGCTGTTCAACCTGTTGCGCCGTGAAGCCCGGTGCTTCGGTCTGAATGTCGACGGTCGAGGGCACGAAATCCGGAAAGACATCCAGAGGCGCGCTGCGCGCGGCCCAAAATCCCGCGAGCAGCGCGATCAATGTCAGTGTCGCCAGGGTACCCGAATAGCGGACGCAGAGATCGACAAGCCAACGCATTCTCTATTCACCGGCTTCGGTGCTGGGATTGGCTTCTCGCGACAGCAACAGGCCTGCGCCCGTCGTGACCACCTTCTGTCCGGCAACAATGCCCGTGCCAGCCGGCACAAAATAATCATCGCCAACCGGTTTGTCGGTGGCGATGGGTGCGCGCACGAAATGGTCGCCGCCATTCTGCAGATAAACCCAATTCGCGCCGTCGCCCATCACCAGCGCGGCCGCGGGCACCAGGACGCCGGTTTGCGCTGCGCCATCGAACACCGATGCGGAGACATGTTCATTCTGGGCCAGATCACTGCCGTCGATGACCGCGTAAAAGCCGGCGCCCGGCAAAGCCGGATCGGCAGGCGCCTGCCAGATCTTGGAGGTCGTCCAGGTCTTGGCGCTTTCGCCCAGCCGCGCGATCGACAGGCTGGCGGGCGTCCGGTTGCGTAGACTGCCGATGGGGAAGGTGACCCGCACCAGGACGGATTTTCCATTGGAAAGCCGTTCGATCAGGGCGGCGCGGTCATTGGCATCGCGAAAGGGCGCGTTGACGCCGAAAACGGCCTGAGCCTTTCGGCGCGCCAGCAGCAATGCCGCCTGATCGCCCGCCGCTTTGCTCTGCGCCGCCTCGACGATTTCACGCGACACGGCCGCTTCGTCGCCGCTGCCGAGCGCCTGGGCGCGCGCCGCTGCGGCGGCGCTTTGGGCCGCTGCGGCGGTGGCTGTGCGGGTGTCGGCGTCGGCCTGCGCGATAGCATCGAGTGCGGTGACTGTGCCGTATCCGGTGACCTGATGCCGGAAATTTGCGGCCCGCGCGGCCACCGTTGTGATGCCGAGGCTTTTACCTTCTTCCGCGCTGAGCGCGACACCGGGCTTGGCGCCGGCATCTTCCTTCTTTTCCGTCTTATCGGAGGCATTTGGGCCGCAGGCGGAAACAAGCAGCAGAGCGGCAAGCAACAATTTGCGCATCAACGGCCCAGAACGATCAGCCGGAACGTACCCGGGATCGGTACTGGACGCGGATGCGGCTGGGCCGCGGTCGGAACGCCGGGCTTCCTGTCGGCGGTCACCAGATAGACGCGGTGTGATTTCTCATCCAGCTCCATGGTGCGGGCGCCGGACGCGGTCTTGACCGTATCCATCACGGTGAATGTGTCGGGTCCGTCTTCATGGACGATGGTGAGATCGCCGCTCTCGCCGTTCGAGCTGAAGATCAATCCGGTCGCCGGATCGAACCGGCTGGCATCGGGCCCGTCGCCGATCTTCACCTTGGCCACGGCTTTTCCCGTGCCCATGTCGGTGACATCCATCACGCCGCCATCGCAGACCGAGAAAATCCGCCCATGGTGCGTGTCGATCGCCTGTCCCGATGGGGATTCGCAGGCGGGAAGGGGATAATGCGCCTTCACAGTCAGGGTTTTGGCGTCGAACGCCGCCAATTCGTTCTTGTCTTCGATGTTCACAAAGATGGTTCCGGCCCCATCGGAGGACGCGGCCTCCGGCTTGCCGCCCAGCGCCACGGTGCCGACGACCTTTCCGGTCGTGGGATCTACTGCGGTAGCGTCATGACTCTTGCCGTTGAACGTAAAAATGCGGCCTGAAGCGTCATCATAGAGTACGCCGTCGGGTCGTTCGCCGACTGCGATTTCTCCGATCTTCTTGAAGCTCTTCTTATCGATGACAGCCAACCGGTTCGCGCCGCCTTCGGTGACATAGGCGCGATCCTTGACGAAGACGGTGCCATGGATGCCTTGCAGATCGGCGATGTCGGCCAGCACCGTGCCTTTGGCGGGATCCACCACCATGACGTGTGAGCCGCGCGTGATGTAGAGATCGCCCGTTGCGGCGTCCAGATTCAGGTAATCCCAGCCGCCGTCGCCGCCCAGCTTGATGGTCTTCAAAACATGATAGCCGCTGGAAGCCGCGTAGGATGCCGAGCCGGACGCAAGCAACGCGATGGTCGCGAATGCCAAGGAAATGGATTTTGCCATGGTGTCCTCCAGGCGGTCATTATCTTCGGCAGAGGCAGCAACCGATATGCGCGGCCAGGCAATGCACGCTATAAATTTCCCCAACCTTTGCGCCGGAAGGAAAGTGGATATGAGATCCTGGCTCGACGCCTGGCCCTTCTGGGCCTTTCTTTCGGCGACAGCGGCGGCGCTTACCGCGATCTTCGGCAAGCTTGGGGTTGAAGCTGTCGGTGCCGATTTCGCCACGTTTCTGCGGACGGTCGTCATCCTTGTGATGTTGGGCCTGATCGTTGGGATCAGTGGCGAGTGGCAGGCGTTGGGCAGCGTCCCCCGCAAGACCTATCTGTTTCTGCTGCTCTCCGGCCTGGCCACGGGCGCGTCCTGGCTTTGCTATTATCGCGCCTTGAAACTCGGTCCGGCATCCGGGGTTGCCCCCATCGACAAGATGAGCGTCCTGTTCGTCGCCGTTTTCGGCGTTTTGTTTCTGGGAGAACAGATGAGCGTGCGGAACTGGGCTGGGATCGTGATGATCGCCCTGGGCGCCATTCTGGTCGCCGTTAAAGCGTGAAACTCACCATTCGTAAGATACTTGGAGATACGCGCCGTCCGGCGAGGCGCTGAGGCTGGTATTCACATTGTAGCGGCGCTTGAACGGGGTTGTGAGAGCATAACTATAACCAGCGGCGATCGCGGAACTGGCCAAGGTGTCGTACCAATGATGCTGTTTGGCCTGGACGCGGGAATAGGAAACGAACTGCGTGGCCAGCATTGCCGGCAATCCGTACCGCCAGCCATAACGGCCCCAGAGAAACGCCGACCCCGATGCCGAAAGTGCGGTGGTATCGGACGGAAAGGACTGAAAATCCGAACCGTCCGGGCGGCGCTCGCGCACAAATTGCTTCAAGCCATAGGCAGTGCCGACCGTCATGGCGGTCACCGCGAACAGTTGCGCAAGCCCCATCCGGTCTCCCTTCTCAAATGCGATGCCGCCGGCGATGATCGGCATGGCGATCGCAATGCCCGTGCCCGCGGTCTCGATCGTTTTGCTGCCGGCCGCCTGGGCAGCGGGCGCCAAAGTTATGATCAAGGCGAGGATCAGGCAGGGCGATTGGATTTTCATGCGTGCATCTTAGCGGCCCAATCGGCGGCTGACCCATGCCAACCGTCAAGGTTGGGAATTTGTATGCGTGATCGCGACTTGCGAAAGCGGGACCCGCAAATGAATGGAGAAGCCATGTGCCGCATTGGTGTCGATTTTTAGCTGGCCGCCATGCAGTTCGGCGATCGCCGCCGCGAGCGCCAGACCCAGACCATAGCCGGGCCGGGTGCGGCTTGCTTCGCGTCGATAGAGACGCTGAAACAATTTGTCATGTTCTTCGAGTGGAACGCCTGACCCGTCATCGCAGACGGTCGCCACGGCGTGGCCATTCTTGCATTCGAGGGAAATCGTAATCCGCGTGCCGGATGCGGTGTGGATGATCGCGTTTTCGATCAAATTGGAGAACAGCTGGACGAGAAGCTCGCGATCGCCCTGAATCCGGGCGGGTCCGTTCAAAACAAGGGTCAGGTGATGACCCCTATCTTCCGCGACCGCGCGGAAAACTTCTCCGAGTTGCATCAGCAATTGTTCGAGATCGATCTGTGCAAAGGCGGTGCGCCGGGCGCCGCCTTCGATCTGCGCGATGCGCAGCAAGGCGGAAAACAGCGCCAGAAGGTCATCTGAGGCTGCGATGGCGGCCTCCAGCGCCTGATCGTAATCTTCCACCGATCGGGCCTGATGACGGGCGCGCTCCAGACGATGGCGCAGATGGGTCAGTGGTGTTCGCAAGTCGTGGGCGATATCGTTGGAAATCTCCTTGAGATTTCCCATCAGCGCAGTGATGCGATCGAGCATCGCGTTGATGGTTTCGGACAGCCGGTCGAGTTCGTCCTGCGTGCCGCGCAACGGAATGCGGCTGGCAAGGTTGCCCGCCATTATGGCCCGGCAAGTCCGCGCGATGTCGTCCGCGCGGCGAAGGAAGCCCCGGCCAACAGCCCATCCGCCGATGGTCGCCAAAACCAGCGCGCCGGCAAAAACCAGCGCCAACGCCCGTAAAATGCGCTGTTGCGCCAACCGCGCGCGATCAAGATCGCTGCCGGCAAAGATATAGAGGCCGGGCGCCACGAAAGCGCCGACTCCCAGAATGGCGCGCCCCTGCTCGCCGCCGGGGTAGGGGAGGCTGAGAATTCCCGTGCGCGGCGGCATCGGCGCGAGGTTACCTGCCTGGCGCGTGGTCCCGCGCTGCAGAAGGAAGAAATCCGACGTGCCTGGCGCCGTCATGCGCTGATTAATCACCTCGATGGCTTCCGGCACGCCCTCCGTGCGATAGCCGTCCTTCACCGAGGCGATATCGGCGTTGGCAAAGCGCACGATCTGATCTTGAAATTCTTCGCTGACGATCACCAGAGTCGTGATGGCGAAGACAGCCGCAGATAGCGCGAAGATGCCGACGAAAATCGCCGCAATCCGAAAACCCTCGGTATGGAATGCTCTAATCCGCACGCAGGATGTAACCGTTGCCGCGTACTGTGTGGATCAGTTCGATGGCAAACCCCCTGTCCATCTTGCCTCTCAACCGGCTCATATGCGTTTCCACGATATTGGTGCGGGGGTCGAAATGAAGCTCCCAGACATTTTCCAGCAACATGTTACGCGTGACCAGGCGCCCGGCATTGCGCAGCAGATATTCCAGAAGCTTGAATTCCTGCTGCTGGAGATCAACCAGCTTGCCGTCGCGGTGCACGGTACGGCGGATCAGATCCATTTCCAGGTCGCCAACATGCAAGGTGACGGGTTGGCGGGAATCGCCCCGGCGCGCAATCGCATTGATGCGCGCCACAAGCTCTGCAAGTGCGAATGGCTTGGTGAGATAATCGTCGCCGCCGCTGTTCAAGCCGGTGACGCGATCGTCGATGCCGCTCATGGTGGTCAGGAAAAGAACGGGTGTCTGATTGCCCTCGGCGCGCAGGTCTTTCACCAGGCTGAGGCCATCCAGGCCGGGCAGCATGCGGTCCACGATCAATGCCGCGTGCTTGCCGTCGCGAGCGATCGCAAGACCCTCGGCGCCGTCAGGGCATCGTTCCACCTCATGGCCCTGTCCGCGCAACGCGTGGCAGATATGGTCTGCGGTTTCGGGATCGTCTTCGATCAACAATATTCTCATAGGCCTATTGTCCGGGGACAGCATGGCTGCTGGCAATAGTCCAGAGTGGCCGAAACGCGGCTTTACCGGCCCTATATATTGATTTTTCGTATGGTCGTTGTCACCGAGCGCCGCTATCAGTTCGAGGGCGGGTAGCGCCTGATCAGCTGCCGCTGCCGCCAATAGAGCTTTGCCATATCCCATCCGCCGAGCGGTTTATGCCCCCGCCTGCGCATGGCCGCCCCGATGGAGAATAGCATGCGCTGTTTTTCAAACACGATTTTGTAGGCTTCAGACAGGGTGTAGCGAGGGTCCCAAGCATGGACCGCCTCGGAACCGGCGCCATTAACCTCGATGATCTTAAACGAATGTCCGGCCCGCAAGGCGCCAACACTCTCATAGCGCACGTCGAACCGCGCGACGTGAATCTGTTTCATGTCCAGCGCGATTTCGTTGATTGCCTTTTCCATCTCCCGCGTAACCAGGGAGGTCGCGTCTTGGTACACTCCGCCGACGCGGGTCGAGCCCGTTATGGATAGGCGCACGATCTCGCCTGCCGAGGGAATTCGGGACGTATCACAGCAAGCTTCGCTGCGCCCGTCCCGGCCCAGCCGGTGGGCGCGGGGATTTTGCGCCATCAGGGCATGAATGGTGCTGTGACCGTCGCCAACGACGCGCGGAAAGAAGCGCAGCAGAATGCCCATAATGCGCCCCTGTGTTTCGTCCGGCAATCGGGCAAAATATATTCCGGCTTCCCCTTCATAGGTTACGAATTTCTGCAGGACGACGTCCTCGTTGCGGGGGTACCCATCGAGGTAGGATTTCAATTCGTCGCGGGTGCGCACGAGCCGGACGCCGAAGCCGCACCAGCCAATATCGGGCTTGACGATGATTGGGAATGCGAGCCCGGCGCCCGCCATGGATCGCTCGGCATCTCCAAGGGCCGCTCCGGAGCGTGTGTTCCTGAAAACCGCGAATTCGGCGGTGTGAGCGCGCGCCAAGGCGCCCATTGCATGAAAATATTCCGACTTTGCCTCGCCCACCATTCCACCCGCCGTGATGGAGGGATTGACCGCAGCCGGCAAGGTCCAGGATCCATGTCGGATCGAAAGCCAAAGCCATTGCAGGATCATCGGGATCAGGTTGAGCCATTTGGGCAGGCTTTCCAGACGCCCGATCTGAACAGGTGGTTTCTGGCCGCCGTCAAGATCGAGTGCTGCTGACGGACGTATCTCGTCTCGGCTGCTCACCGGATGATCTCATAATGGATCGGTTTGTAGGAGAAGTTGTTGGATTGACCTGCAGAACATGCTGTCAGTCCGATAGTCAGGTCCATTTCCGCCTGAAAAGAAATGCTGTCGCCCGCTCTGCTGAGGGGAGGCTGAACCTTGAATGCTCCCGTCGTGCCATCCACGGGCACATTCATGAAGCAGTTGAAGGCGGTGGGAATCGTGTCGGGATCCACGCCATGGGGCTTCAAGGCCGCCACAAGATTTCCGAAACAGCCCCGATGGGGCTCGGCATCGCCATAGAGGATGCGGAACATCTCCCTGGAACATGGTGCCAACAGGAAATCATGCCGTCCGACCATATCCTCCACGATACGCAGCATGATATTTGACCGGTTTGAATAAATCGCGTCGCCTTTGGTCAGATAGATGCGGCTTGCATAATCAAATGTCCGGCCCGATGAGATGGCTTCCCGGATATCATGCCTGTTGAAAGCCAGCAGATCGCCGACCTGCTCTCCTTCAGGGTCGATGACCTTGAGCGTCTCTCCTGCACGAAGGCTGAATGCCTCCGCCGATCGGGGCGGAATGACCTGCCGCATCCATCAACTCCTTGAACCCGGTCGCAAAACTCGGCAACCCGTACCGTTCAACCAACTCCGCGCCCGAAAGTTCCCGGCAATGAACCTTGGTCATGACAGCGCGTTAGATCGGAGCGCTATTGGTGATCTCATGCTGCCCGTTTCATTCGACAATGGTGACCGGCTGGCCCTGGAATTCCGTGAGTTTCTGGCCAAACCAGACTTTCCGTGCCTCGGCGCGAAATCGGCGCAAGCACGAGGGCAGATTCAGTTTCTTGTGGCCCGTGACATCACTTCGGCGTGGGACGATCTGCGCATCTATTCCGCCTTGTTCAATTTTGTCGAACTCTATCGCTCACGCCCCGCCTTTTTTCAGAGCCTGGTCGTGTTGTTTCGGGGACCCGGTACACTGGATGAACTCCATTATGAGGCCTTTCTATGGGAGCGCATTCAGTCGCTAACAGACAAGGACAATTGGCATGGCCAAACGCATGATCCGCGGGTAAGTGCCAATCCTGCTAATCCCCACTTTTCGGTCAGTTTCGCCAATGAGGGATTCTTCCTTGTTGGATTACACCCGAACGCCAGCCGTCCGGCGCGACGGTTCACAGTCCCCGCCATCGTCTTCAATCCGCACGATCAGTTCGAGAAATTACGGAAAATTGGCTTGTTTGAAGGAATGAAGAAAAAGATTTCAAACCGGGACGAAGCCCTGGCGGGATCGCGCAATCCCATGCTGCAAACATTCGGCGAAAGTTCGGAGGCCCCGCAATATAGCGGGCGCATCGTCAAAGAAAGCTGGAAATGTCCTTATCACAGACAATAAGGGCACCTCTTACGCAGCCAAAACCGGCTGCGACTGTCGGAGAAATCTGAGATGTTGAGACGGTCGAGCCGGTATTCAGTTTATATCGTGTCAAACCACTGTTCGATCCGGCGGCGCATGGCGGCATCAGGCATGCGGCCGCGCCCAGCATTGAGATTGTCCAGCATATATTGCGGCAGGTCGGTTCCGGGTATCACCGCGGTCACCGCCGGGTGGGAGAGATTATACTTCAGAAATAGTTGGGCGAAGCTGGTGCAGTCGATCTCCTTGGCGAAATCGGGCAACGGCTTTCCGGCCACTTTCTTGAACATGGAATTTCGGCCGAACGGCAAATTCGTCAGTACCGCCGAGCCGGCATCCCTGGCGGCGGGCAGCAGCAGCTTCTCGGCATCGCGGTCGCCCAACGAATAGTTTATCTGGAAGAATTCGGGCTTCTCGCGTCGCACAATTTGGGCCAAGGCATCATAGGCGCGATCGCTGCTGGACGTAATGCCGATATGGCGGCAATGGCCTGCCGCCTTCCATTCCTTGAGTTGTGCGAGGGAAAAATTGGCGTCGACAACGTTCCAGGCCTGCTGAAGGTCGATAGTGTTGGTACGCAAGCGTTGCAATGAACGCCGCAATTCGGCTTCAGCTTCCTCAGGCGTGTCGCTGCTGGAATATTTGGTGGCGATGAAGGCCTGTTCGCGCAGGCCGGTTTCCTGCACAACCTGGCCGACGGTTGCCTCGGCATTGCCATAGCCCGCAGCCGT
>CAYWWT010000024.1:0-3069 GCA_964461855.1 uncultured Rhizobium sp.
ACAAACCAAGGGTTTAGCATGTCATATCGCAATGACTCCCAAAGCTCCGAAGTACTCGGCCAGAGCAGCGCTAACGCGGAAAGAACATTTTACGATCTGGCCGAAATTCTGATCTGCGATCCTATCGCGTCAAATCGAGCCGCCACACGATCTGCACTCTATTCGTTGGGATGCCGTCACATCGAAATTACAGGTAGCCTTCGCGACTTTTTGGAGGCTGTCGAAAATCGTCCCCCGGATTTGGCGCTTTGCGAGATTCAGGTGGGCGAGGCAGAATTATGTCACGCCATCCGTGAACTTCGCTGGAGCGCCAAAAGTTACAACCCGTTTCTCATAATAGTCGTCACGGCGTGGGCGCCCAGCGCTGCTCTTGCAACTAAAGTATTGAACGCTGGCGCAGACGGCCTGCTCTTGCGCCCGTTTTCGTCGGCCCTGCTCAACCAACGCGTCCAGGCACATGTGTTGCGCCAGAAACCTTTCATTGTGACGGACGATTATATCGGTCCGGAGCGACGCGCTCTAGATCGCTCGTCGGGCGCCATTTCATTGACACCGCCTAACTCGCTAAAAGCCAAGATTGATGGTCGGAGTAATCTCGACGAAGCGATCCGTCGGTTTAATGCGGAATTGCGCGCAACCTGTGCAAAACTAGCTCTTATAAAACGACGCACCCAATCGTCGTCGCTCGATTAACTCTCAAACAACATTTCAGTTCATGAAAAGCAGCGATCCCAAAATAACGCTCGATTCCCCAGAGCTGAATCTGGTCTTAGCCCATTGGTGTGAAATACGTGGGAACCGCCTCATGCCTTTCTGGGACGACATTCGCCCGGCAACAATCAAAGCCGCGTTGCCCATTGTGTGGTCATATCGCTATGACTCCGAGATGGATGAGTTCTTGGGAGGATTTGCCGGTGATAAGATTCAGAGATTGCTCGGCGGTACGATAAAAAACGTTCAGTTCCGTCAGCTTCATGATGAGGAACCACACTTCTTCACCCGGGCGAAACGAGTTATGTTTGAGCCTGCGGTTTTTTGCGGGCGGGGTCTTTTATTCCGAAAACGAGAGCGCCAATGCTATGGTGAAAGGATTATATTGCCTTTTTTGTGTGGTACCGGGTCGACTGGCGGAATTATCGGGGCAACCGACTTTAGATTCTCATTGCTATACAAGTCCGAACAAGAGATTCGCGGTGAGCTTGAACATTGGTCTGGTCTAAGTACCCCTGCCAATGCACCTCTGTTTCAGCCCCCTGAAAACTGGGGTCGTACAACGAGGGTGAGCGTAAAAACACCATGACCCCAATATTATCAATCGGCAAAGCGCGGCGTACATTTAAGCACTGGCTTCTCGGCGAGAACGGCGAAACGCCCAAGACCGCCCAAGACAATGCACTTGAAGATGAGCCAGCTTCGGAGTCTGAAGATGCTTCGGCGCAGCGGACTTCACAATTTATCGAGGAACTGGATGCCAGCTCGGAGGAATGGCTAGGCAGAGTCCGAATGGTAAACCTCGACTCTATCCGGGAGCGCGTTGGCCCCACATGGCCGAAGCTCCAAGGGAGGGTAGAGATTCTTGCTGAAAAAGTAATAAAAGACGGAATGGCCGGCCGCGACCGATATATGAAGGTTGGTAGCGCCAAGTTTGTTGTGTTTTTCGCTGAAACTACCCCGGAAGAATCGAGAATTCGCTGCTTTGCTATCGTGGAAGAAATCCACGAAAAGCTTTTTGGATTTGACGAGCCTAAAAGTGAATCTGGCCACAGGGTGGCCGAGTGTCATGTGATTCATCGAGATGATCTAGCATCGAAGTGGGAAGCTGCGGGATTACTAGACCGGACCGCACCCTGCAATCAATCTTCCCCAAAACCACTGCGCGGAACACTTCGACACGACGCGGAGTTTCTGACGCGTTACAGCGTCCTCGCATCTGCACAGAAAGCGATAGATTCAATCATAATGCGCTGTGCGGAAAGCCAAAGCATCGGTGAGTTGGCTCCGCTTCTAACACGGTTGCAGCGCCTGTCTCAAAACCTCAAAACCATTGAACCCTCACTCATCGCGGCAACGAAAGTTCTGAGTGAGTCCGTAGGTGGCACATACAGCGACCATGCCGGCGGTCAAGACAAAGCTGATCGTACCAATGCAACACAGCTTGGTACAACCTGGGAAGACATCGCGGAAGTGATCTCCATTCTTGATGTTGACCCGAAATATTCTCATGCAGACCTGCTGGAGGCGCTTGGCAAATTGCGGCGCTCTCGGCTGGAGAGGGTAACAAAAACATTCGCCGTCGATGGCACCTCGGCTGTTCGATCCAGCATAAACGAGGATGCTTCCGGGCATTTCGATTACACTCCGATTTATCGCTCGATTTCCCAAGGTGAGCGCATCCATCGAGGAATTTATCGGGTTAATTATTGCATCCAAAAGGGCGCGAACATCACGGCCGACGATGACTTAATCAGGCAACCACACCAAGAGGCGATGATATCAGAACGAGCGATTCTGGAGCACTCAATTCAATATTTGTCGGATCGCCGAACGAGCGCAAAGTTCATGCTGATGGCCCCCGTGCATATCGAAACGCTACGCGGACCACACTCGCGAATGCGGCATTCTGTGATTCTGCGTTCGGCCAATTTGCGTACAAAGCGTCGTCTTCTTATCGAAATCGTTGGCTACTGCGATACTGATGACACCATCGGAATTCGCAGAGCGATCGACGAACTCCGTGTACAATCTCATGCGGTTTTTATCACGCTTTCTCACAAAAGCATCGGCAACCTCGAAAAAATAGTACCCGAATGCAAAAAATCCGGAGTTCATGCTTTGGGCATAGATGTTTCGCAATTCAACGGGCAAAACACCGACATCGTTGACGCCATAATTCAACTGTCTTCGTTGGGCGAGCGATATTCAATTCCGACTTTCGTCGACGGCATCAGCAACGTCTCTATTCTTGGAAAAGCCGTGGCATGCAATGCCCGCTACATCTGTGCACCGACCTTACGCCCCCCCTTACAGACACCGGATGACGCTGAACGCACGACGTTGGAAGACCTCTAT
>CAYWWT010000024.1:3169-5567 GCA_964461855.1 uncultured Rhizobium sp.
GGTCAGGCTCTTGCGGTGCAAATCACCCAATCGCTGTCGTACCGCACCACTCCATCTTGCGTCAGAGTCACCTTCCCTGTTCGCATTCCATCGTCGGTTTCTGTTTGCGTTATCAGTAAATCGCAGCCGGCATACTTCGCTATATCATCTGGCAGAGGCGGCAGCGGTTGCTTGAGCTCTGCAAAATATCGCCACGCCTCCAAAAAAACATGAGCGAGTTGCGCTGCGCTCGGGATGTTCTCGGCGTGGATCAATACTGCCGGCTTCTGTTCCATAAAATGCGTACCCATTTAAATGCCCGCTCAAGCATAGCAAACCAGACCCAGGTTCGCGTAACGCTTTATAAGTTTCTCCCTGGTCGCTCCGCCCATCGGCACGCCTCCAGTCACGCAAATAAGTCGCGCCGTCAGATCCAAATCACGTTCGTAATCTGCGCGCTCGCTCTGTGCTGTCGCCATTTTCACGAGCCTTGATGACCGGGCATCCAACGAACCGACCACACAAACAAAAGCATCCTGCCCATTATAAACTCAAACACCGTCGCTCCACTTCTCATCATGAACGCGGGCCGCGGCGGCGGCTACCTCCCTACTATATTCTTCAAATGACTTCGTTGGATCGATATAATGATACAAACTCCACGCAGCCCGTCCCAGCGCCAATGCGTCAGTATTAGTTGTATTTTTAGACAGGGTGTCGATCTCTGAGAGCACCATTTGGCAGTATTGAATACCCAACTCGGATTTGGATTTTTGAACGCGCATCTTCACTACCCTCACGAGGGCCATCACCTCTGCAAAATTCCGAGCATGCTTAGTGGAAGCGGGCGCATATTCAGCGGTCAATTTTAGATGCACGCATATCTGGAATGCATCACACCATAACATTCGAGTTTCCAGTCTGTGGCGCGCTAGGCGCAATTCCCTGGCCAATTGCCAGTTGATATCCTCAGGCCGCAGTAGATCCTTGACTTTCGACCGTAATGAATTTGGCGGAAAATACGGCTTTGAGCGCGGCACACTTTGATCCGACTGCCGTACCGGACCGACATAGTCTCTGCTGATTGTGAAGGCCTTGCGATCTTCGATCAACGCTCCGATATGCTGGCGCAATATCTCCGTTGAAACCGGCCGTACGAGAAAGTCATCAACACCAGATTCCATTGCGCGTCTGATAAGCGATGCGCTCTCCACCCACGAAGTCACAATCAAGACTATAAACGGATTGTGACTCAAATCGCCGCGTCTCAATGCTCGAATTACACCAAAAAGCTCATCCTCGACGCCTTGGCATTCACAGATTGCTAGATCAAAGGAGGCCGTAGCCAGAGCGTCGCCGAAATCTCTCGGGGATACCGAGAGCTCTATATTTCGAAAACCAACAGCAAGTAACGTTTCGCGTGTGGTTGCACGATCCGCCCCAATGGGATCGCAAATTAATACGCTAGGCATGCCATAGGAAAACTGTTTCATCGGCGGTTTTTCAAGAACGCGCTCACGAATTGAGAAGAAATTACAAGGCGGAATGCACGAAATGTTCCATCACGGCGACGCTCAAACAAATCACCTAGAATGTTTAAACCCTCTGTAGGGGCGAGGCGCCTTTCGAGATGCAGGCACAGCTGTTTCATCCGCAGATCGGAAAATCAGAAGAGGCACGGAAGCTCCCTTCATCGACAGTTGCAGCAAAGCTCTTATTTCGGCGCCGAATTCCAGATGCGTTTCGTGGGAGAAGTCATGCAGAAGCTCGCGAAGCCTTATCAAATCCGACAGCAAACGGTTCCCGGCGCTCAACCGATGCCCGATGTCTTCAAGACAATCAGAATAAGCGTGCTCCGAATGTAAGCATTCAGCAGCAAGCAACGTGAGTGTTCCGGCTCCTATTGCACTGATCCGTTGTGTTTCCTCCGGAAATTTACGGAAGTGCCTTATGATCTCTCGAATATACGGACGAGTATCGTCACGGGGCGCTCGAGCGACGCCTTTGCTCGCATTCTTCCCATCCGCGAATAGCGCTTTTTTCGGGGTGAGTTCTTCTAGGAGTAAGAGAACGGGATCAATTGGCATGCGATTTATTTCACCCCCCGGCATCATTTTCCAAGGCGTATCTGATTCTGATTTTCGCTACCAGAAACTTCAGAACCGCGGATGTGATACGAATAGATAACAAGCCTACCTCCTAAAAAATTTGAATCAATTTGCACAATGAGTTTCGCCGCTCAACGCGCGAACTATAGGCGACTTTACGTATCGATATTCTCTATGCAGGGAGTTTTTCTGCCAAACGCGTGAATGCTAAGCGACTATGTATCGAGCGCCTTGGTGCAGAAATATTTGATCACCAAACAACGAATCATAAGTAGCTTTACGTATTAAGCTGCTTGATCCAGAGCATTCTG
>CAYWWT010000024.1:5667-19776 GCA_964461855.1 uncultured Rhizobium sp.
CATCACTAAAGAGGAAATTGCCAAGCAGTTCTAGGGCTTCGTGGCTTACATAATCCGTCGGCGTGAATGATCTATCGACAAGAAAATCGACAGCATTCTGCTAAGAATCGATAAGCGCCGCTTAATGAGTGCAATCAAACCCCGCCGATGGCCTTCTCTCTCTCTCGCCTTTGTCGCGGAATACAGTGGCTCCATAATGGCCGCACTTAAGAACACCCTCCGGGCGGCACATCGTCGCACGACAGTGTGCTTATGTGCCCCATCCCAACAACTCAACTACTGATCGGTTGAACAAGACCAAGCTATGGATCTTGAGATGGCAGCACATCAAAAGCACAGCATCCGATTATTGATTGTCGTGGCGTTAATCGCCACTACAGCTTGGGTCATCGAGTCAGTCTCGACGCGGGCGCTCACCCTGCGTCACGCCATGCCAGTACATGCATTGGCCATGATCCCTGTGCCGAGCGCCGCCAGTGATGGCGAGCGGCTCGCCCACATCGATGGCTGCTTCAGTTGCCATGGACCTCGGCTAACCGGCCATGTCGTATTTACCGGCTGGTTCGGTACCCAGCTCGTCGCTCCCAACCTGACGCGCCTTGCGCATAAAGAGACAGGTGCGCAATTGGCGGCCGCAATCCGATACGGCGTCAAGCACGACGGCACCAGTGTAATCAAAATGCCCTCCAAACAATTTATCAAGAGTTCTGACAGCGATATCGCGGCGATCATTGCGTATCTACGTACGCTACCGGAGAGGCCTGATACGGCCGGCAAAACTCGTTGGCGCTTCGGCGGGCGGGTGATGCTGGCGATGGGCCTGCTCCCAGTGGAAGCCACGGTGGTCAGCATGTCGGCGCGCGGGCCGCTCCACACGCCGGTATCCCCAATCGCTCTTGGTCATTACATTACACAGTCACATTGTAGCGTTTGTCATGGGCAAGACCTTTCTGGTGAGACGATCAAGGGCTCTCCGGACTTGCGTGTCTCTATACAGCACTATTCCCCGGCGACCTTCGAGCATTTCTTCAGAACAGGCGACGGGCAAATCGGGCACGGCACCAAAACAATGACCAAGATGATTCGCGGTCGATTCAAATATCTGACAGCGGCAGACGTAGATGCGATCTACGTCTATCTTAAATCAAATAGCTAACCCACCTAGACAACTGCCCAGTCGTTTTACTTGAGTGAACCGAGCAGGTGTCTCACCCCGCCGGTGTTGCGTGACCATGTACATCATCAGCTCTGGCTCGCGGCGGAGCGCACCGCCCTCATCCCCTGGATGACTAAGCGATACTGGCTTTCCCGAAATTGCCGAGAACTCACGCCTCGTCTTTGTGAGAGCCCTGTTTGGCCGTGATATCCACCATGTCGCTTTGAAAAGAAGGGGTCAGATAGCAGTCCTAAGGCGATGTCCGTTTTTTGGCGATGAGCGAACACGGCCAATGTCCGTTCTTCTGCAGAAAAGCACCACAAGCAGACAATCGTTCCTCCTTACTGCGCAAAAACGTACAGCGATGAGATGGGACACTGACGCGGCCTAAACAGGGTTAAAATACGACGTGAATTGCTCGAGCCTTTGCTTACGCAACGCGATCATATCTCTAATGCGAGCATTCATGTTTGCTGCCCGCATTCTGGCAATTCTAACCGGGAATGATCGGTAATTCCCGTAATTGTCAGAATAAGGTTCTAACGCAGGACCTCTTTTCTACAGATACCTTTTGCCTTCGCAGCTCACATTTTGGTCGGCCCGCACTGCAACGCCGGAATGATCAACGAGTCAATAAACCGTGCTGACCGGTAAGGTCGGTCATGAACATCAATTTCACCGCGACATCATCGGTGGCCTTGGTGAGGCCGAAGCCGATACCCGTTTCGATAGAGATCGGATCGCCAGTGTAATCGGCCACCGCCCAGAGCTGATGAAATTGCTGACTTCCTGGCATGAAGCGCCGGAGATCGCCAAAATCATCATACTCCTCAGCCGCAATCGTCCATTGCTTATCGATTTTGTAATCCAACCGCGTTGCGGGCACGAATTCCAGTTGCGAAAGCCCCTTGTAGGAATTGTCGACGATGGGATTGAGAGTGAGGCTGAACCCGTCGCCGAAGCGCCAGCCGATGATGGGCCTGATCTCGCCGGTGTTGACTTGTTGGTCCCATTGCCGCTGGTTCCAGCTGAATTCAAAATTCACGCCGTAATAGAAATCCTTTTCGTCATTCCCGGGTTGTACGAACAGCGCGCGCAGCTTGAAGCCATTATAAGTCCAGCCCTGATTGCTGGAGTAGGAATAGAGCGGCATATAAAGCCCCGCCTCAAACCAGGGCGTCACGCCGTAGGCCCATTCGATGACGCTGCTATAGGCGCGGTTGTCCACCAACCCGCCCGGGAAATCGGGTGGCTTGAGCCCGCTGATGGCGTAATTGTTGTGCCAAGTCAGCCCCGCAACGCCCACAGGCTCGATATCGCCGGTATAGACCTGGATCTCGTCGGTAACGGCGAAGGCGGCCGAAGCGGACACGAGCCACGATCCCACCAGCAAAACCATCCGGCGAACTGTCGACACAATCACTCGTCCCACCCACGCTCCAAAAACGATAGCGCGTGGAATTATTCGTGCCAAACGCTATCCGTGCAGACGCGGATCATTCGCATTTTCACTATACAAATTTGTATAAACTCATGCCGAGTGAACCTTTGCCGCGACACACCTTGCACGGATAGCTTCGCGGACTTAATTGAGCGGAGAAGTCGGTGGAGTGAAAGCCGTCATCTCCGCCGGAAGGCGGACGCCAATTAAACCCACCTAATGACCAATCATCGGTGGCGACGGGCTTTACGAGACCGTTTTGACGCGGACGCAAGCAAAGCGCGTACTTTGGCTGCATCCGCGGGTGTAGTGGGATTGTAAACCACCATATTGAGATCGGGACGGCCATCCACGGCGAATGCAGAAAATTCCATCGAAAGAGCGCCAGCGATGGGGTGATGCAAAACTTTCACGCCATCACCATGGGCCTGCACATCATTGTCCCGCCACATCGCGGCAAATTCCGGGCTTGTTGCACACAACTCGTCCACGAGTGATTGCACGTTGCGTGCGGCACCTGCACGGGCAACGTCTGCGCGAAATGACGCCACGACATATCTTGCGACACTGAGCCAATCGGGCTGCGCCGCGCGGACCCGCGCGTCTTGGAACATCATGCGCAAGACGTTTCGGCGCCCTTCCGGCAGCGCGCTGTAATCCGTGAGCACCGCCGCGGCAGCTTTATTCCACGCGATAACATCCCAGGTGGCCGTACGGATAAAGGCGGGGCTGTATTCCAAGGTATCCAACAATCGCTGCAACCGAGGCGTGATGCCCTCCGGCGCCTGATATTTTGCTTCGGGAAGACGTCCCAGCCCCAGCAAATACAGATGCTCGCGTTCTGCATCGGTCAACATCATCGCGCGAGCGATGCGATCCAAAACATCCGCTGACGGTGCGCCGCCTCGGCCTTGCTCCAGCCAAGTGTACCAGGTGGCGCTGACATTCGCGCGCTGGGCCACCTCTTCCCGCCTCAGTCCTGGGGTTCGCCGGCGCAGCAGGGAGAAGCCGAATGTGGTGGGATCCAGCTTGGCACGACGATCTTTCAGATAGATTCCGAGCTGGTTCGCATCCGTCATGCTGTTAGCCATTATACCTGTATAATGTCACTGCTTTACCAGCATGAGCAAACTACCAATATTCCGCCTGTCTGAACAGGAGTGATTTCTCATGCGCGTATTCGTTACTGGGGCTGCCGGATTTATTGGGACCGCCACAATCAAAGAACTAATTGCAAATGGCCATGAAGTGGTCGGCTTGGCGCGTTCCGACGAAAATGCTGTAGCGCTCCACAATTTGGGCGCCAAGGTTCACCGCGGCTCACTGGAAGATCCCGAAAGCCTGCGCAAAGGCGCAAAGGAATCGGACGGCATCATTCACCTCGCCTTCAATCACGACTTCTCGAAATTCGCCGAGAATGGGCAACTGGACCGGCGTGCGATCGAAGCCATGGGAGAGGCGCTCGCTGAATCGAATAAACCCTTCATCGTTACCTCAGGCACACTGCTAGTCGCACCCGGCAGGCTCGCCACCGAAAAAGACCCGGCGGCCCCTGGCCTGCCACGAATGTCCGAGGCCGCCGGGCTACCGTTTGCCACGCGCGGTGTTCGCGCGATGGCGGTCCGATTGCCCCAGGTACATGACGCTGATGGCAAATGCGGATTGGTCAATTGGCTTGTCAATATCGCGCGCGATACAGGCGTCTCAGGCTATATCGGGGACGGCCGAAACCGCTGGTCGGGAGTCCACCGACTAGACGCGGCGCGCCTCTACCGGCTGGTTCTGGAAAAGGGTGTGGCCGGCACAAGGTATCACGCAGTGGCGGACGAAGGTGTCACGGCACGCGACATAGCCGAGATCGTAGGTCGCCACTTGAATTTGCCGGTGGTATCAATCCCGTCCGACAACGCTGCTGCGCATTTCGGGACAATGGCGATGTTTGCCGGCATGGACGGTGCCGCCTCAAGCGCGTTGACGCAGCAGTGGTTGGGATGGAAGCCCAGTCAAATCGGCTTGATCGCAGACATCAGTCGGCCGGGCTATTTCAAAATCTGAATAGCCGATAGGGGACATCGCGGATCTATCAAAAATTGGCGGTGCCCATTCTGCCGGATGGTCGCGTTCGGGCGACGTTCGTTTTTCAGTAATGACTGTCGGATAGCTGATGGATGGGGCTGATGGATTGCGCCATTTTATGGGCGTGTTAGCCTCAAATGGGAAGAAGATCAAAGGGGCTATACATGCGCGGTCTGGCGACAGCCTTTGCACTTACTCTCACCGTTATGTCTGCCGATCGCGTGGGAGCCGCGACACCCTTGTACGATGTAGTGATCCGCGGCGGGACGGTCTACGACGGCTCGGGGAGCACCCCCACCACGGCCGACATTGCGGTAAAGGGCGACCGGATTTCAGCCATTGCGCCCCATCTCCCCGGACGGGGCGTCACTGAGATCGATGCTCATGGCAAGGCGGTATCGCCAGGCTTCGTCAACATGCTGGCGCATCCCGAAGTAAGCCTGATCGCGGATGGCCGTGGCCTGTCTGACCTCGCGCAAGGCGTTACGCTGGAAGTGATAGGCGAGGATTCCATGGGCCCCCTGACGCCCGAGATGAAGCGGCTGAAGGAGCAGCGCGAAGGTGACATCAAATTTCCCGTTACCTGGACGAGTTTCGGTGGCTATCTCGACATGCTTGAGAAGAAAGGCATCTCGCCGAACGTCGCCTCTTTCGTCGGCGCGGGCACGGTGCGCGTCAACCTGCTCGGCGAAGCGGATGTCCAGCCCACGCCGCAGCAGCTGAAGGCGATGCAAGAACTGGTCAAGCAGGCAATGAAGGAAGGAGCGTTGGGGTTGACCGACGCGCTGATCTATTCGCCCAATACTTATGCCAAGACGCCTGAGCTTATCGCGCTGGCGAAAATTTCGGCTGAATGCGGCGGCATTTTTACTGTCCATCCCCGTAATGAAGACGATCGGCTGAGGGAGGCTGTCCAAGAGACTATTGACATAGCACAGGCCTCCGGCGCGCCAGCGGAGATATATCACTTCAAGCAGGCTGGGCACTCCAATTGGGGCAAACTCGATGAAGAGATTGCGATGGTCAATGCCGCCCGCGCCAAGGGCGTGCGCATCACAGCCGACATGTACACTTATACTTCGGGTGCCACGGGCCTGGATGCGGCGATGCCCTCCTGGGTGCAGGATGGCGGACTGGAAAAATGGATCGCGCGGCTGAAAGACCCGGCCATCCGCGCCAGGGTGAGGACCGAGATGCGCGATCCTCACCCTAAGACGTGGGACAATCTCTATGGGGGCGCGGGCGCACAAGGCACGCTGCTTCTGGCGTTCAAGAACCCCGAATTGAAGCCGCTCACCGGCAAGACCCTCGCCGAGGTGGCTAAGATATGGAAAGAAAGTCCAGAAGATGCGGCCATCGATCTTGTGATTAAGGACGGTTCGCGTGTGGGCGTGGCCTATTTCATGATGAGCGAGGCCAATCTACGCCGGGAAGTGGCGCTGCCCTGGATGAGCTTCGGTTCGGACCAGGCCGCACCTACACCGGAAGGTGTCTTTCTGCTCTCTCATCCGCATCCGCGCGCCTATGGCAATTTCGCGCGCCTCTTAGGCACATATGTGCGCCAAAATCACGATCTCACCTTGCAGGACGCCATTCACCGGCTGACGGGCTTTCCCGCCGCCAACCTGTCGCTCAAAAATCGCGGGCTTTTGAAGCCCGGCTACTATGCCGACATCGTGGTATTCAATCCGGACACGATCGGCGAGCGGGCAACCTATACCGAGCCGCACCAGATTGCGGTCGGCGTGGAGGATGTGCTCGTCAATGGCGGCTTCGCGCTCAAGGACGGTAAGGCAACCGGCGCACATACTGGTCGCGCCGTCCGCGGGCGCGCCTGGACTGGCGCGCCCGGTGGTGGCTGCCGTGCATCCGCTGCCGATTGGACCTGGTCCAAATGAATTCAAGGAACGCTGCCGGATAGCGGACGACAGCCAACGTCCGCTTTCTACGGAAAGCTGACATAGCGAGCAATGTCACAGTACGACACAGATTGATCCAAGGGGAATCTTGGCCACGCGCCGTGAAGTCTGAATTGCCCTGAGGTTCTCGGAAGTTTGCGCGCTTGGCGCGAATTATCTTCGTGATTTGGCCCGGGGGGACGCTATGTCGTACGATTATGTCGCACACGTTGGGCGGCGCCGACGGTGAGCTTGGTGCGTTTTCTCTTTCGTGATTGCACAAGATAGCATTAGCGGACTCACCGCCGGGATAGCGGTCAGGCGCCGCGATTTCCTTTATGTTGCCACCGGCGCTTTGGTCGGCATGGGTGTGCTGGCAGCGGCGTGGCCGTTTATTGACCAGATGAATCCCGGCGCCGATGTACTCTCCGCGGGAGCGCCCCTGAGCGTCGATTTGTCTTCGCTGCAGCCGGGTCAGCAGGTGGTCGTGCGCTGGCGTTCGCGGCCCATCTTCGTTGTACGGCGCACGCCCGCAGTACTCGCTGCGTTAAAATCCGCTATCCACCGGGGTCGGCTGCGCGACCCGGATTCCGAGGAGCGGCAACAGCCCGCTTATGCCGCGAATGAATTCCGCTCGGTCAATCCAGAATATCTGGTGGTGGTAGGCATCTGCACGCATCTGGTCGACCGTTCGGTCGCTACCAACTGAAAGATGGCCTTGCCGCGTGAATTCCGGCTATTCCTGGGCTTGGCAAGGCCGGTAGCAGGTTTGGCCGATTTGCTGTAATCTGGTTTGAAGGTGGCGTGAAAACTTCCGGCAAATGAAGACCAGCACGGTAGGAACAGCGGAGAAAAAAAAGGGGTGGCGTTTCGCCATCTGGCTGATTCTGGCTGCTTTCACACTGCAATCCTATGTCGTCCAAACCCATATCCACGACGCGACGCCTGCCGCTTTCAGCAAGATTTTCGCCAACACTGGTCACAGCAAATCGCCGGGAAACGATAACCCGCTGGATTGTCCCTTCTGCCAGGCGACATTGTCCGGCGCTTTTGCTCTTTCGTCCGCGCCACTTGTTCTTTTCTTCCTCACGGGCCTTTTCCTTGCCGCGCCTGATCACCCGGCGGCCATTGTCTACGATACGGCGGCCCATATCTGGCGCAGCCGGGCCCCACCACAGCTGTGATCGTGAAGATATCTGCGTGAATGCCCGCGCTTAAGCGCGGGCGTCCCGCCGCGTATCCGCATGTTTCGCGGATGATCCACCGCTGTGGAGACAAGTCATGTCCCTTCAGACGCGCTTCTTGGGAGCCGTCTCGCTTCTTGCGATCCTCGCTGGTTGCGCCGTCGGCCCGGACTTCAAAAAACCGGTCGTGCCCGCCGTCAGCGGGTACACCGGCACACCGCTTTCCAACCCGGTGGGAACGCCCGGCGTGATAGGGGGTGACTCCCAGCGTTTTGTTGAAGTAGCCGATGTCGGCGGCGACTGGTGGACGCAGTTCCACTCCCCCGCCCTCAATGCTTTGGTCGCGCTGTCGCTCAAGAACAATCCCGATCTGAAGGCCGCGGCAGCCGCTTTGCGCCAGGCACATGAGGCTGCCAGCGCGCAGAGCGGCGCCTTCTATCCGCAGATGGGCGCCCAATTCGCGGCGAGCCACCAGAAGCAGCCCATGACGTTGGCGCCGGTGCCTGATAATAATTCCTTTCAGTACGACCTGTTCACACCGCAGCTCGCCATCTCCTATGCGCCCGATATCTGGGGGCTCAACCGCCGCACGGTGGAATCCTTCGAGGCTCAAGCCGACGCGGCGCGCTATCAGATGCTCGCCACCTACACCACCCTGGTGAATAACGTGATCGCCACGGCGGTGGAGGAAGCCGCCACAAGAGCCCAAATCGATTCCACCAACCGGATGATTGAGACGGAAAAGAAGGCACTCGATATCCTGCGATATCAGAAGGACAAGGGTTATGCATCGGGTGCGGATCTTGCGGCGCAGGTCTCCGCACTCGCCGTCACTGAGGCCACGCTGCCGCCCCTGATCAAGCAGGAAGCAAAATTCCACGACCAGCTTGCTGTTCTCACCGGAAAATTCCCCGCCGAGGCACCGCCGGAAACGCTCAAGCTGTCCGATCTCAGCTTGCCTGCCGACCTGCCGGTCAGCCTGCCTGCGGCGCTGGTCAGTCAGCGGCCTGACGTTATGCAGGCGCAAGCCGATCTACACGCAGCCAGTGCCCAGATCGGCATCGCGGTGGCCAACCGGCTGCCCAACATCACCTTGTCAGGCAATGCCGGCAGCACCGCGCTGGCGCTGAACCGGCTCTTTCAGCCCGGCACCGAATTCTGGACCGTGGCCGCCAATCTCACGGCGCCCATCTTCGACGGCGGCACGTTGCGGCATCAGGAACGTGCGGCGCGCGCCGCCTTCGACGCCTCGGCGGCGCAATACCGCTCCACCTTGCTCGGCGCTTTCCAGAATGTCGCCGACACCCTGGTTGCCTTGCAGCAGGATGCCGCGGCGGTAAAGGCCGCGTCCGCCGCCGATACGGCCGCAAAGACCTCCCTGGAAATCACGGAGCGCCAATTGCGGGATGGCTACGCCAATACGCTCGCGTTGTTGAACGCACAGCAGGCCTATCAAGGAGCGGAAATCACCTTGCTTTCGGCACAATCCACCCGCTTCGCCGATACGGCCGCCCTGTTCCAGGCGCTCGGCGGCGGTTGGTGGCACCGCACCGACCTTTCCGATCAGGATGCCGAACATGGTTGAACTGAAAAAAATTGTTGCGCTCGGCAGCCTGCTGTTGATCGCGGGCTGCGGCCAAAAACCAAATTCCGCCCCGCCGCAGGCCGTCAATGTCACGCTCACGCCGGCGCAGCGGGCGCGCATCCAACTTTATTCGGTGCAACAGGGCCAGTATCGCCGCGAAGTGGATACCAACGGCACGGTGGATTTCGACAACAATCAGGCGACTCAGATGCTGGCGCCATTCGGCGGGATGATTTCGCGCCTGATCGCGGAGCAGGGCGCGGCAGTAAAAAAAGGTGACGCGCTGGCAGCGGTGCTCTCGCCCGATTTCTCGGTGGCGGTCAGCGCCTATCGCAAGGCGCTGGTCAGCGCCGAGACCCTTCGCAAGCTGGCCGATCTCGACAAGGATCTGCTGGCGCATCAGGGCGTCTCGCAGAAGGAGGCCAACCAAGCGGAATCCGACGCCAGCAGCGCCGAAGCCGACCGCGATGCGGCACTTTCGGCGCTGCGAGCCCTCAACGTGGACCCGCAGGTGATCGCTGATACGCGCGCCGGCAAGCCCACAGCGCGTGTGGAAGCCCTGATCCGTTCGCCGCTGTCCGGCACGGTGGTGGAAAAGCTCGTCACCCCCGGTCAGACGTTACAAGCTGGTATCACTCCAGTTTTCACCGTCGCAGACCTGTCCAAGGCCTGGGTGATTGCGCATGTATTCGATGCGGACATCGGCTCTGTCCATCACGGCGACCGCGCCCAAGTGGCGGTCGCCGGCCGCACCATGAACGGCATTGTGGACAATGTTGGCGCCGAAGTGGACCCCAACACCCGCTCGGTGGCGGTGCGGATTGTGGTGGACAATCCGAGCGACCTCCTCAAGCGGCAGATGTATGTGCAGGTGAAAATCCTCTCCGCCCGGGCGGTGAAGGGGGTCCTGGTGCCGGTCTCCGCCATCCTGCGCGATGAGGAGAATCTTCCCTTCGTTTATGTCACCCGGCCCGATGGCAGCTTCGCCCGCCAGCGCGTGACACTGGGCTATCGCAGCGGCGACCGCTTCGACATCCCCGAAGGCCTGCGCCCCGGGCAACAGATCGTGGCGGACGGCGGCATATTCGTCCAATTCATGCAGCAACAATGAGCGAAGACCGTACCAATCCACCCGACCCGGCGCGCGATTCGCGCAGTCCTTCGATCATAAACCGGGTTGTGACCTCTTCATTGCGCCAACCCGTTTTGATCGTGCTGATGACGGTAATCCTTCTGGGCGCGGGCATTCGTGCCCTCGACCGCCTGCCGGTGGACGCTTATCCCGATCTTTCTCCTCCGATGGTGGAAGTGATAACCCAATGGCCCGGCCATGCCGCCGAGGAGGTGGAACGGCTGATCAGCGTGCCGGTCGAGCGCGGCATGAACGGTATCCCGCGCATGACGGCAGCGCGCTCGATCTCGCTCTATGGGCTATCCGACGTTACTTTGACCTTCGACAATCGGGCGGACAATTATTTCGCCCGCCAGCAGGTGATCAACAATCTGCAAGGCGTCTCGCTGCCCGCCGGCGTGACGCCTTCGCTCTCGCCGCTGAGTTCGCCCTCGGGCCTGATCTATCGCTATGTCCTGCAATCGCCCGATCGCTCGCCGATGGAGCTCAAGACTTACGAAGACTGGGTGGTCGAGCCCGCCTACAAGTCGGTGCCCGGAGTGGCGGATGA
The DNA here is from genome assembly GCA_964461855.1 of uncultured Rhizobium sp. Taxonomy (GTDB): domain Bacteria; phylum Pseudomonadota; class Alphaproteobacteria; order Micropepsales; family Micropepsaceae; genus Rhizomicrobium. Next base: position 16,690 of record CAYWWT010000024.1, read on the forward strand.
TTCCGGTTTCGGCGGCGGCACCATGCAATATCAGGTGCTGCTCGATCCTGCCAAGGTCGCAGGTGCCGGCTTGTCGGTGGCGCAGGTGGAAACTTCGCTGGGCGCCAACAACTCCAATGCAGGTGGCGGCTTCTTTTCCCAGGGCGGCCAATTCTACTACGTGCGCGGTATTGGCCGCATTGTCACGCCGGAAGACATCGGCAATGTCGTGGTTGCGGTGAACAACGGCACCCCGGTGCTGCTGAAGGATATCGGCCGCGTGCAGATCAGCATCGCGCCGCGGCTGGGCGAGTTCGGCTTCGAGAAGCAGAATGACGCGGTGGAGGGTGTCATCCTGATGCTCAAGGGTGAAAAGACACAGGATGTTCTCACCAGGGTCGAGGCAAAGACCCGGGAGTTGAACGAACAGATCCTTCCCAAAGACATCAAGGTAGTGCCCTTCTACGACCGCAACGATCTCGTGGCTCAAACAACCGGCGTGGTGGAAGCCAATCTGTTGCGCGGCATGTTCCTGGTCGTGGTGGTCTTGATCTTCTTCCTCTACGATGTGCGGGCCGGATTGATCGTGGCGATCACCATACCTTTGTCGCTGCTTTTTGCGTTCATCTGTCTCGATTTGCAGGGCGCCTCGGCCAATCTGCTTTCCATCGGAGCTGTGGACTTCGGGATACTGGTGGATGGCGCCGTCTTCATGGTGGAGAATATCTTCCGCCAGATCGCTCTTCGCGAAGGAGAGCCGTTCGATGTCATCGCGGTGATCCGCGACGCGGCGGCGGAAGTGGACCGGCCCCTGGTCTATGCCGTGGCGGTGATCGTAGTGGGTTTCCTGCCGATCTATGTTCTGAACGGCCCCTCCGGCCTGCTGTTCAAGCCCATGGCCGACACCATGGTGTTCGCCCTGGTCGGGTCGCTGGCGATCACGCTCACTTTATTGCCGGTGCTCTGCGCATGGTTCATGCGCAAGGGGGTTCGGGAAAAGCGCAACAAGGCGCTGGAATGGGTCGGCGAGAAATATCGCAAAGGGTTGGATTATTCGCTCAAATATCCCCGGCGCATCGTAGCCGCGTCCGGTATCGTTTTGCTCCTCGCCCTGGGGCTTATTCCGTTCGTGGGCGCGGAATTCATGCCGAAGCTGGATGAAGGCGCGCTGTGGGTGCGTGCCACCATGCCCTACACCATCTCCTTTGATGAATCGGCCAAGATCACGCCGCAGATCCGCGATATCCTGCGCTCGTTTCCGGAAGTCACCACCGTTGCTTCGGAATTGGGGCGGCCCGACGACGGCACCGACTCCACCGGCTTCTTTAACGTCGAATTCTATGTAGGCCTTAAACCCTATTCCCAATGGACAGGGAAATATCGCGACAAGCCGGCGCTGATCAAGGCGATCAACGACAAGCTGCAGTCCTTCCCGGGGATCATCTTCAATTATACGCAACCCGCCGAGGACGCGGTAGACGAAGCTGAGACCGGGCTGAAGAGCGCGCTGGCGGTGAAGATTTTCGGAACCGACCTTAACGTGCTTCAGGATAAGGGCCGGCAGATCAAGAAGATCGTCGCGAGGGTGCCCGGCATCACCGACGTTACCTTGGTGCAGGAGTTGGGTCAGCCTTCGCTCACCATCACTATCGACCGTGCGAAAATCGCCCGTTACGGCCTGAATGTGGACGATGTGAACAATCTCATCAACACCGCGATCGGCGGCACGGTGGCGACCCAGGTGGTGCAGGGTGAAAAGGAATTCGACCTGGTGGTGCGGTTGGATCGGCAATACCGTGACACCCCCGAAGAGATCGGCAACATTCCGGTGGCAACTTCGGGCGGCCAGCAGATTCCGCTTAAGGAATTGGCCGATATCGCGGTGACCAACGGCGCGTCCTTTATCTACCGCGAAGCCAATTCGCGATATATCGGCGTGCAATTCTCGGTCGAAGGCCGCTCGCTGGCCGATGCGGTGAATGACGCCATCACCCAGGTGAACAAGCAGGTGAAGTTGCCCCAGGGCTATCGGCTGGACTGGGGCGGCGAATATACTGAATACACCGCCTCGAGCCGGCAGTTGAGCGTTATCCTGCCTCTGACCGTATTCCTGATCTTTATGCTGCTGTTCCTGCTCTACAACAACTTCAAATTCCCGCTGATCACGGTGGCGGGTGTGCTGCTGTCGGCGCCTGTGGGCGGCATCATGGCGCTTTTCCTCACCGGCACGCCCTTTTCGGTGTCGTCGGGGGTGGGATTTCTCGCCCTGTTCGGGGTCTCGGTACTGACGGCAGTGGTCTATATTTCTTATGTCAATGAATTGCGGCTCGGCGGTATGCCGATAGACCAAGCTATCCGCGAAGGTGCAATCCTTCGGCTTCGCCCCATCATGATGACGGCGCTGGTGGCGTCGTTGGGGCTTCTGCCCGCGGCGCTAGCGACCGGTGTCGGTACCGATTCACAAAAACCCTTCGCTCTGGTGATTGTTGCCGGCCTAATTACACGCTTGGTGATTTCCGTTTTCCTGATGCCCGCTCTCTATGCCCTTGTTGCCCGCCCCAACGATCCGCTTGAGGTATAATGTCGCTTCAACCAATTGGTGCATAATCAGCCCAAAGGTTCCTACGATGAGAAAGGGGCACCGTCGTGACTCGATCTCATAAAAAAAAGAAATTCAGGAAGGTGCAGACCAAAGCCGGCCTGATCCCGATTATTATCTTTATCGGTGCAATTATTGCCGCCGCAGCTTTAGTGATACCACTAAGCGTGAAACTCGAGGGCCAGGAAAACACGCGTGCCCTCAGTCAAAGCCACCAATAGGCCGATTAAAAGCAATCGTTGTAATCTTGCGTATTTGTTTGCCGTCAAAGCGGATGCTGCCAATCATCTACTCCGCAGCACCTCTCTCAAGGATCTGACGTTGTGGGACGTCCGTTCTGAAGCAAATTCTACTAAAAAACGAACATCGCCAACGTCCGCTTTCCGATAGAAACTGCCCTCGAGCAGACGTCCTGCCAAGTCCGCTTTGCCGTAAAAATTGCCAGAAAGGAGGCGTCGCTCACCGTCTGCTTTGCGTAACTTTGTTGCCCGCCAAGTATTAGCTTTGCG
>CAYWWT010000025.1:0-19548 GCA_964461855.1 uncultured Rhizobium sp.
CTTTGGCCGTATGCCGGTCGTTTCGAAATCGCCGTGAATCATTCCGTCTCCGCTAATCGGCCGGCGGCGGAAGCGGAAAATCTCCTGCATCGAGATGACGTCCTGCTCCATTCCCACAATCTCGGAGATCGAGGCGACCCGCCGCCCGCCATCCTCCAAACGCTCCACTTGAATGATGATATTGATGGCGGAAGCGATCTGCTGCCGGATGGAGCGGGGCGAAATATCCAGGCCCGCCATGCCGATCATCTGTTCGACGCGCGCCAGTGCGTCGCGCGGCGTATTGGCATGTACCGTTGTCATGGACCCGTCGTGGCCGGTGTTCATCGATTGCAGCATGTCGAAGGCCTCGCCGGATCGAACTTCGCCAACGATGATGCGGTCGGGCCGCATGCGAAGCGCGTTGCGCACCAGGTCACGCTGCGCGACCTCGCCACGTCCTTCGATGTTGGACGGCCTCGTCTCCAGGCGGCAGACATGGGGCTGCTGCATCTGCAATTCGGCGGAATCCTCGATCGTCACGACCCGTTCGCGATGATCAATGAAGGCGGACAGCGCGTTGAGTAGCGTGGTCTTGCCGGAGCCCGTACCGCCGGAAATCAGGACATTGCGGCGGCATTTGACGACAGCCTGCAGGAATTTCGCCATTTCCTCACTGAGGCTGCGATATTCGATGAGTTTGGCCACATGAATGGGCGTGGCCGCGAATTTTCGGATCGACACCAACGGGCCGTCGACGGCCAGCGGCGGAATGATCGCATTGACGCGGCTGCCGTCCGCGAGGCGGGCATCGACCATGGGCTGGGATTCATCCACTCTGCGGCCGACGGCCGACACGATCTTGTTGATGATGCGCAGCAGATGCCGCGTGTCCTGGAACCGCACTTCGGTCAGTTCCAGCCGTCCCCGCCGCTCCACATAGACCATGTTATGGGTGTTGATCAGGATGTCGTTGATGGTTTCATCCTTCAGCAACGGCTCGAGCGGCCCAAGACCAAGCAATTCGTCGAGAACATCGTCAACCAACTGGTCGATCTGGCCCAGGGTCAGGAGCCGCTTCTCCTGCAAGAGCAACTGGCCGACCACGCCGCGGATTTCGACACGCAGGGCATCGCGGGGCGTCTTTTCCAGCAGGCTGAGATTGAGAAGGTCGAGCAGGCGCTCGTGGATTCTCAGACGGAGCGCGGTGCCATCCTCGATCGTGGGCAATCCCCGTCCGCCGATCTCCGAAGCTTCCCGAGTTGTGCTTTCCTTGAACAACATGGTGTCACCGTTGCCTTGAGCCAGGAATTGTCGCCAGCGCATCCCCCGCCATGACCTCGGCCAGCAAGGCGGTCATTTTTTCCAATTTGGTGCCTCGACGTACTGCCCCGATCTCCAGGCCCTGGTTGCACGCCGTCTCCATCACACGCGTGTCTTCCGGGATCACGATATCGAAGGCGCGGCCGATGGCGCGCTCCGCCGCACGGACCGACACCAGATTCTGACGGTCATTGTTGACGGCGTTGCATACCAGGGTGAGCGGAATCGCATCGAGTTTCTGCAAGGCGAGCAGGTTCAATTGCCGCCGCACCAGATGGACATGCGGCACCGACAGGCGCGTCACCAGAACGATGCGCGCAGCCATCTGGAGTGCGCGATAGGTCCATGCCGTCCATACCGAGGGCAGATCGGCGATCGTCAACGAGAAATCTCGCCTCAAGGCCGTCAGCAGCGCGTCTGCCTGGTGGGCCGTCAGGGCATCGAGAGCGGCCACGTCACGCGGTGCCGCCAGCAACCGGATTCCGCTCTCATGCGCGGCCAGAGCGGTGGCGAATTGCGTGTCGCCCAGGAATTCGCCCACCGCCAGGCAGTCGGTGACAGTCAGGGCATCGGCCATGTCGAGGTAAAGAGCGGCGCCGCCGAACTGAAGATCGAGATCCGCAAGGCAGACACGTCCCGTTCCGCCCGCCCGCGAAGCCGCCATGATGGCGGACTGCACGGCCAGCGATGTTGCGCCCACGCCGCCGCCCGCTTTCAGAACGGCCACAAGCTGACCGGCGGGACGCGGCGCTCCGCGTGAAGGCCTGCCGCGCGCCGTGATGCGTTCCAGGCAAAGCGCCAGGGCCGTTTCGCCGACCGGTGCTGGCAATACATCAACCGCCCCGCTCTGCAGCAACACCCTGGTATTGGAAAGATCGGCATGACGAAGGACGAAAACCGTCTGTGGCGCACCGGGGTTCAGCTTGCACTGACGGACCGCTTGTTCGATTTCCTCGGGCGCCGCGCCATCGACGGCCATGAACAGAATATCCAGATCGCCGGGGCCGTTGCGGGAGTCTTCGCCCAGAAACTCGAATTGAATCGTGGGAAACAGGGCGGCCATTCCCGCCATCTGCTCCTGCGTCAACGCCCCCGCCGCGACCCCCAGCTTCAGGGCATGGCCCTGCGATGGCTCGGGCCCGGCAAATCCTTTCAATCCGCCCCTGAGGTCCATCAACGCTGATACTCCCGGAGTTCGCGCCCCATGAAATCCCCGTTATCGCGACGGTCCCGCCGTACCGACCCCGGCGCCGGCGCCGCCATTATCGGCGTTGCCGATCGAGCGTTGACTGGACGCGGTGGTGGAGCTGGGCTGGATCACCTGATTTTGCTGATAGCGCGTCTGCGCCAGATCTATCCGGACACCGTCGGATGCGCCGGGCGCTATCGTGCCGGCATAATGTGCATCCGGATCGGCGACCTGAGCCGCAAGATTCTCGCGCAGCGCGTCTCCGAAATCCGGCGACATGCGCATCTCGCTTTTGAGCGGGTTTTGGGCGCAGGCTCCCAGACCAAGCAAAGCGGCGACGACAAGGGTGGGACGAACGATCTTCATGGAAGCTGCCTCCTCAATAAAGGACATGGCCATACGGCCCGTCCACGCCACCCTTGCCGGGATCGGCCGACATCAGGGCACGGTCTTCCGGTTTCAAGTCTGCTGCCTTGCCGCGCTGCGAGCCAAACAGGAAGAGTTCGTAATCCGACGGCGGCACGAAATGATCGGAGGGCGTGGCTGCCGCGATGCGGCGCGGCACGACCAGATGCGGCGTCACTACGATCACGAGTTCAGTCTGATCACGCTGAAAACCGGTTGAACGGAACAGGCTGCCGATGATGGGCAAATCGCCGATGAACGGATATTGCCGGATGCTGTTCTGATAATTGTCGGACAGAAGGCCGGCGACGGTGAAGCTTTCCCCATCGCGCAATTCGACCGTGGTGTGGGCCCGGCGCACCTTGATGCCGGGTATCGAGATCGTACCCAGCCTCACCGAGGTCGAAGGGTCGATGCTGGAGACTTCCGGATTGACCACCATGTTGATCAACCCGTCCTGCAGCAGCGTGGGCGTGAAGGCGAGAGAAATGCCGAATTGCTTGAACTCCACCGTAATCGTCGGGATGCCGGACCCGCTGCTGTTCTGTGAGACCGGGATCGGGAATTCACCACCCGCCAGGAAGTTGGCGGTGTCGCCCGACATGGTGACCAGCGTGGGTTCCGCCAGGGTCTTGACGAGCCCCTTGGTTTCCAGCGCATCGAACAGGAACGAGAGATCGCCCCCGCCCACGCTCCAGCTCAAGGCGGCCGCGCCAAAGGAATCCGCCGCCGACTGGACGGAGTTGACCAGAGTATCACCCGTGACTACCGCCACCTGGGGGCTGGACCCGACCGCCGTCTGCTGCGTGTTGATACGAAGATTCTTGGCGGCGGTTCGCTGCATTTCCACGAAGCGCACCGACAGCATGATCTGCTGGGTGCCCTGCACCGACAGCATGTTCACCACTTTGCCGGGCGCATAAGTGTCTGCCAGGGTCGCGACCTGGTGCAGCGCCGCGGGACTGGAGACGGTGCCGGAAACGATGATGGACTGATTGGCCGCGCTGATCGCGATGCCGCTTTCGTTGGGCATTATGGCGTGGAGCCGGTTCTTCAGGCCGTCCAGGTCGGCCGACACGATCACATCGGCGGTGTAGATCACTTTCCTGCCCGCGCCATAGACCGTGAGAGCGGTCGTGCCCATGCCGCGTCCCACCACATAGACCGAATGATTGTTGAGCGGCACGATGTCGGCGATCTTGGGATCGCCGACCATGACATCCGAATAGGCCGAAGGCAGTTCCACGAGGCGGGACTTGCCGGAGGCGAGCGTGACAGTATCGGTCGGCGCTCCGCTGACCATGGCCGGCGCGTCGGCCGCAAGGCTGACACCGCCACCCAGCGCCACGATGGTGGCGGAGACAAAAGCGGCCCTGAGGAGTTTGGAACGGATCATGGTCGTGCTCATGGCGTTTTCACCGCTGTTGGCATTTGTTCTGCGGCCTTTTGCAGCGCGCCGCCGACGCCCAAGGAGAAACGGGAGGACTCGATGCCGCGAATGACGCGCACGCTGGGTGCCGGCGCTGCCGCGGATTTCCGGGGTGCCGGGCCGAGATCGGCGACGCTCATGGTCTTGGAAGCGAGCGGCGCGTCATCGGCGACCCGGCGCAAGGTCAGCGAGACGGTCCCGATCTGCTGGCCCAGCGAAATGCTGGCGGCCTGCGCGGGCGTAACCTCGACCGTCACGGCCTTGGCGACCACGGGCTTGTCGGCCTCGTTATTGTCCGATTGGTCCACGCCCAAGACACGAGCATTTTCGGCTAGGATCTGGGTCAGGGTATCTTTTGCCGCGTCATTGCCGCTGCCGCCGGTGCGGGTGAGCAGGATATCGACGCGGTCGCCAGGCAGGACGAACCCGCCGACACCGGCCACGTCGTTTGAGCGCAGGCTCACCGCCCGCATGCCCGGGGTCACGGTGCCCGAAAGATTCAATTTGCCGCCGGGGCCGGAAATATTGCCGGGCAGGATCGGCTCGTTGGCGACCATGCTGCGCAAGGCCAGGCGCTGCTGGCCTGATCCGCCGGTCACCTCGGCGATGGAATGAAAGGCGCCCGCGGGTGCGGCGTCTGTCGGATACGCCACCACTTTCAACGTCGCGGCCTGCAGCACCCCGCCGCGCGGCACGTCGGCGGCCGTCACCACCACCGGGATCGCGACGCCATTGCTGGTCGCGACGGCCGGATTCGTGCGCACCGCATTGCTGAGATAGGAACGAGTCAGAATCACTGCGATCAAGCCCAGCAGAATCGCAGCCGCCAATGTCGAGATCGCGCGCAGAGAAATTGAAGACATAGCCACCCCACCCTGCCAACCGGCCAAGCCGAAGCATTCGGCCTTGAGCCGTTGGACTATTCGACTTTCAGATCAATTCCGAACCGGAAGACTTGAGCGGCGCGCTTTGGCCCGCCGCTCAGCTTCAACCTGCAATCAAGGCCCGAAGTTGTAAGCCTTGATCTTGTCACCGGCATTGGTGAGCGCGGTGGCGATATCGCCACCGAGCGTGGTCACTGCGGCCAGAAGCGCTGTGCCGATGATGGTCAGGATCAAGGCATATTCGGCCGCGGCTGCGCCCGACTCGTCGGAAAGATAGGATGTGATGAAATTGCGCATTGGAAAACCCCACTGTTGCTCGTTGGCGTTGCGCGATTGCCCCTTCGAAAAAGCAATTCGCGTAGCGAGATGTCGCAACGACACCTGATGCAACAGTCGCAAAAGGTTTACAAATTGTAAAGGTCAATGAAGCATTAACGCATTGAAGGCGCTACGCTTATTGTTCGCCTGGTTAATTCCAGGAGCCGCGCTGAACCGTATTGGGTAAAGCTCTGAATCCACAGTCAATATCTGCAGATGCATACTTCCACGAACTCAAAAGTTATTGCGAGTTCAGACGCACTCGCATTGGCTCGAATAGAACCGCGCGGTTGTAGGGCGAGAGCAAGACATCGCATTTTGCGGCCGCATCCGACCAATGACGAAGTCGGCCGCATTATCCATCCACGTGCCCTTTGCTCGCATGCACAAGTCGCTTGCATATCCTCGGACAGTGCCGACACGGACCATTCCATTTACGAAAATCGAATTGCGCAATATGCGGACATACGAGTTGCGAGATCTAACCGAAATATCGGTGGCTTGAAATGACGACACTCACGCAGACACGCTACGCCAATTCACCCCTCTGGCTTGCGAGGCTTTTGATACTGCTGATCGTCGCGCTGGTGGCAGTGGCCGCATTACCTCACAAGACAGTTGTAGCGACGCGAGCCAAATCGAATGAGTATCATGACACATCGCTTTATCGAGCGATGGTCGCCAACGTTGCGGAGGGAAAAGGGTATTATTCCACAATCGGGGTTGAGCAACGAACACATCGCTATCCGACGTCACCCCCGCAAGTTTTCCGCGAGCCCGCCTTGACGTGGTTTCTTGCCGTTCTTCGCTTCGACGCCGTAAGAATTGCTTGTCTGCAATTGTTCGCCGCAGCGATTGCGTTCCAATTTTATAGACTTCTTCTGCAGTCGGGAATAAGCGCCTACGGACGTATAAGCTTCATCGCGGCCGCGAGTACTGGATTGGGATTTATCGTTGCCAGGGACGCTGCATACTCGCACGAGGTATGGGCCTCTCTTCTTCTGGCGCAATCTCTATTGCTATATCGCGAAAGCCGCTGGTGGCCTTCGATTGTGATCGCGGTAATAGCTTGTCTGGTCCGCGAGATCGCCCTGCTTTTTCTCTTTGTCATGACAATCTGGGCACTATTTGAACGCAAGCCGCGGGAAGCAATCGGTTGGATGGCTGGAATATTGATCTTCGCAGCTGCTTTGACACTTCATTTAAACGCGACTGCGCACCTTTACAGGCCCGGAGATGCGATATCGGAGGGTTGGTTCGCCCTTGGAGGGTGGCAGTTCGCGTTGGAGACCGCGCGATTCAATATTTTGCTCCATGGTGCTCCGCCGCCTATTATCGCATTTGCGGTCTGTTGCGCGGTATTAGGCCTTGCTGGCGCCAGGGATGGGCGATCACGGAAAGCAGCCTTGATAGTTTCGGGATATTTAGGGGCGTTTACCATCGTCGGAAGGCCGGGCAACTACTATTGGGGTATTATCTATGCGCCCTTGATCGCGATCGGTCTTGGATATGCGCCGGGCGCATTACGGGCTCTCAGTTTGCGTGCCCTGCACCCTTTTTTCATCGCGAAATAGCGAGCGGCTTCGTCAGACTCCAGCCGGCTCGCCGGTTTCGGCCGCGATCAGCTGGCCAGACGTGACCTTCACGCCGAAAAGACCAGCGCCGCTTTCGCGCAGGCTGAACCGGCTTGTTGCGAAGCGCGCCACAAGAATAGTCGATATCATCATCGCGCCGAAAAGACTTAGCTGCGTGCTCCAGGACAAGGCGTCAGCCGGATAGACCAAGAGCAGGAATGGCGTAAAAGGCGGGATATAGAGCAGCCAGGACGCGGAGCTGTTGCCCATGGCAACCGCCAAGGCAATGAAGAATACCGCCATCAGCAGGATGAACATGGGACGGGACAGATTGTGAGCCGAGCTGCTGTCCCGCGCCAGCGCCCCCATTGCCACCGTGACCGACCCATAGAAAGCATAGGCCAAGACATAGATCGCTGCCGCGCGGAGCAACAAGCCTGGCTGCATCAGCTCCGCAAGAATGGCGGGCGCAAGCCCGGCCTCGGGCACGAGCAGCGCCAGTGTCCCCGACGAGCCGATCCACGCCGCCAGCACCAGAAGCGAAACGCCCCCCACGCCGACCAGTTTTCCAGCCATGATTTGCCAGGGGGCGGTCGCCGCCAACAGGCTTTCCAGTGATCGCGTCGCGCGCTCCCGCACGACGGTCTGAAGCAGCATGCCCAGCGAGCCCGTCAAGGTGAGCCACAGCATCGCCATCAACAGGAATCGCGCGACGTCCGCCGGACCCTTGCGCGGCGGCGCCGCGGACGGCGAGGCGACCTGATGGACCAACAGCGGCGGCGCTTGCGCTGCGCGCCTGGCGGCGTCGCGCTCCAATGTGCGCGCCACCAGCGCGCGGCCGGCGGCAGAGAGAGGAAAGTCCGGTTCGAAACCGAGGTCGATCACATTCGGCGCTGACGCCGCGATATTCAACCGCGCGCCCGTGCCGGTGAAGCTAAAGCGGCGGCCATCGAGGGTAGCAGCCTCTTTCAATGCGGCTTGCGCCGCACGGGCCAGATTTGCATCGGGGCCGGTCACGGCGATCGCGACAGGCTGGGCGGGATGCGCGCCTTGCGCCAGCAACAGGCCACCACCGGCCGCCAGCGGCCCGACCGCCAGCGCCGCCCAGAAGCTCAAGGTCGCGACATAGGTGCGGAACTCACGCTCCGCGATCAACCAGATCGGCGATGTCATGCGGCGCGCCTTTCGGCGGGTTGACGCTGCGCCAGATGCCAGAACGCACCTTCCAGACCGGGCTTGATCGCTTCGAAAGCAAGGATCGGCACTTGGTGTTCCGCCAAAGCCCGGATCAACACCGGATGGGTGATCTCGCGCGGCAGCACCACGCGCCAGCGTGCTGTCTCGCCCATCGTGCCTGCCACCGGCACGATATGCCCGCCCAGCAACTGTGCCGCGGCGCCAAGACCTTCGGCGTCGGTGGTCACGACGATGGCGCCGTGCGGCGCAAGCGCCGACGCGTCGGGCACCGCGCCCTCGAAGATGGTGCGCCCCGCAGACAGCATCACCACCCGGTCGCAGATGGTTTCGGCGGTGGCCATGGAATGGGTGGAAAACAGGATGCCGCCACCCCGCGCCCGGAATTCCACCAGGAGCGAGAGCAGTTCGGACTGTGCGATCAGATCGAGACCGGAAAACGGCTCATCGAGAAGAAGCAATTCGGGATCGTGCACCATGGCGGCCAGGACCTGCACCCGCTGCGCGTTGCCCTTGGACAGCGCCGCGATGTGGTCGTGCTTGCGGGCGCCAAGCCCCACGCGCTCCAGCAACCTGTCGGCGGCCACGAACGCCGCGGGTCGCGTCATGCCCTTGAGGCGGCCATGGAAAGCGATGGCGTCGCGGGCCCGTTCATGAGGAAACAGGCCCCGTTCTTCCGGCAGAAAACCGATGCGGCGCCGCGCCGCCGGGCTGAAAGGCGCGCCGAACAATCGAATGTCGCCGGCATCCGGTGCGAGCAGACCCAACGCGCAGCGCAGCGTGGTGCTTTTGCCCGCGCCATTTACGCCGATGAATCCGGTGACCGTTCCCGCAGGGACGCAAAGCGAAACATTGTCCAGGCCGCCGCCGCCGCGAAAGCGCTTTGCAAGGCCGGTGATCCTCAACAGATCGGTGGAGGCAGCGGGCATGCCGGAATTTAAGCGGGGCCGGGTTTACGCGCTGTTAACGCCGTTTTGTCCGCGCGTATCAAGGAAAGCAGGCATGGGCCTTCAGCGGCACGGAAATATTGATGAGGCCGGTATTGAGTGGGAATGTCGCGCTGGCCGTCACTTGAAAGCCATTCGCGCCGCAACCGCCGCGCGCGGCAATGAAGGATGGCGATATACCGGCGCCGACATAGGCATTATGAGCATAAGTCTGGACGGTCGCTGTGGATGGCGCACTGCCCGTATTTGCTGTCTGCACGGAATAATAACGCGCCGCCGTCTCGGTCGCATATTGCAGCGACTGATTGGCGTAGAACATCATCGACCCACCGATGATGGCCAGGACCAGTCCGATGAATGGAACCAGCACCAGCGCGAATTCGGCGGCGCTGGCGCCGTTATTGTCACGAAGATAATGCCGCAGATTTTTCATGGTCAACTAAGCCGCATCCACGCCGTACGGACGATCGGCGTGGTCAGAAGGCCGGCAACGGAAACGCCCGAATAGAGGGGAGAGTAAGTGTAGGACGCGGTGATGAAGATGTAATCGCCTGGCGGCTGGCCGGAGGTGCAATTGACTGGCGTCGTGGTGGCAACAGGCCCCTGGCAAGTGATGGTGCCGGCGCCCGGGCAACAATAGTTTTCCGTCGTCGAAGTGATGGTGACGCCCGCCCCCAGCGGCGTGGTTTTGATCGCCGCCGTCATCGCGGCGGCAAGGCCTGCGCAATTGTTATTGACCGTGGCCGGGACATCGCCGGAAGGCGCGCATTGCGCCCACGCGGTCTGCACCGCCACCTGCGCCGCATTGTCGAGTTGCATCCGCTGATACACGTAGACGCCGATGTCGAAGGCGTTCAGAAGCGGAATGGTCAGAAGCGTCAGCACCAGCGCGAACTCGGCCGCCGCCGCACCCGTATGGCTCCCCAAATAGGCGCGGCAGGCAAGACGAAGGTGGGAAGGAATTCGAGCGCTTATCATCAATAGACCAACGCTCCCACGACATAGGCTTGGTTGGTCGGTGAGGAGGCACCTTGCTGGGCGCATTGGGACTGGGCATTGGTGTAAAACAAATCTCCAGTGCCGCTGAGCAGGAATTTGTTCACGACAAGGGTGAAACAGGAAAAACCATTGGTGGATTTATTGACCGCGCCCTTGGCCGTGAAATCCGTCTTGGGCAGATAGACAATGCCGGAAATGTTCCAGGTTGGGCTGTTTCCGGTATAGGTGAGGCTCTGTGCCGCGACATTCGGGTCCTGATAGATGGTCATGCCGGACCAGGTTCCCGATGTCGGTGAGGAGACGTTGAGCGTCCCGCCGCCCGTAATGACATGCGAATAACTCGATGAATTCGTGCCGGTCAGAGCGATCGTTATCCCCGCCGTGCCGGTCGTACTGAGAGTATGACCATTGAGATCAAGGTTGCCATTCTCGATGACGAGAGTGCCGCCCGTGGACAACGTGATATCATTCTGCAGCTGATAGTCGCCGCAGATGGGCTGGGCTGGCAGCGAATTTGCGGTCCATTTGTTCTCGGCCAGAAGCGCCGGGTCATTCTGTTTGCTGGGTACGACACTGTAGGAGCCGCAGGTATTTGGCGGAAGGTTGGACGCGAGGCTGGCATAGGGGTCCGTCGTGGTCGCCACACCTTTGTGCTGCTTGGTACCGCAGGTGTTGGTATTGCTGACAGAATCCGACCAGCCGGACGTCAGTGAGTGTCCATTGCAGTCTGCGTCGCCGTTGGATTGGATATTGCAGGCGATCGTCGAACTTGGAACGCCATTCGCCCGGAGGGCGTTACCGGTGCCCAACGCCGTCAGGCAGAAAGGCGCGTCCACGGTCCTGAGTGTCGCCAAGGCCACAGCGCTCAGTTGCTGGCCCCGGGTCGAGCCCACCGCCACATTGCCGGTATAGCCGATCAGTTCGGTCAGATAGAGCGGCACCGTCTTTGTGATCGCAACTTGATAGCAGGGCGACGCGGCGCATGCCGTTACGGTGGCATAAAACTTGGGTACCGGCACGGAGACCGTCGCCTTGCTCGCGCCATTGGTGAAACCATAGCTGGTCGCGATGGCTTTGCCTTCATTGACATAGTCTGTCGATCCGCCGGCGTCATTTCCGCCATTGGTCGCGGCAGCGATGACCGCGGAGTCCGCCGCATTCTGCATTGCGCGCGTGATGAGAAACCAGCTGCCACCTTCCGTCGCCATACCCAACAGGGCGGCAAGCGGCAGAATCAGGATCGCGGTCAGCGCGGCGATGTTGCCGCGGCGGTCGCAAAAAAAACGCCGGATGGCCAGACCCATGCGACGGAATCTTGATTGGATCGGCATTGGCGCTCCCTTCGAAAAAAACGCCGTGAGCCGGAACGTTAATCTTTTCGTAGGGATTTCACAATTGCGGCACGCATTTGGCTGGGAACGTGGTTAACGTACGCACCTAAACCATTGCGCCTTCCCGCAAAAGCCGAACGGAGCGCAACAGCCAGGGCAGAATCGCGAGCGCCAATATAGCCAGCCCGAGGTCCCACCATTGCAGCTGTGGCGTATCTTGAACCAGAAAGCCGGCGCTGCCTTTAAACACGTCATTCCCCGACACCACGCCAACCGCACCGAAATAATTGTTTGCCAGGTGAACACCGCTGCTTAACGCAATGCCGCCCGTGCGGATGGCGATGAGCGCGCAGATGATGCCGAACCAGGCCGCATTGATCGCCTGCGGCCATCCGTTCGGAATATGCATGGCGCCGAACAAAACACCGCTCGCACATGCCGCCGGCCAAGGCTTGCGCAAAACAAGCACGATGCCTTGCGTGATAAAGCCACGAAAAATGAATTCCTCGGTAAAGGTTTGGATCAGAATCGCGCCCAGCATCCAAAGCATCAGCAGCGGCATGACATGCCGGTTCAGGAAAAAACCGGAGGGTACGAGCACAAAATCGACTCCGGACAGAATCGCTTGAATGGCAAGCCACAGCAGCAGACCGCCCGCGAAGTAGCGCCAGCGCCAGGCACCGATAATGTCACCGGGACGCTTGTTCTGAATAAGCGCGGCAGCAGCAGCAAGGCCCCCGCCCATCGCTCCGAAAACGATCGCCATGGCGGTAAAGAATGCCCAGGAGTCGGTCGGGCTCTGGATCCGTTGCGCAAGATTTTGCGGCAGTCGATGCAGCAGGGCCAGCACGATCGCAAGCAGCGCCAGCATCAGAACCGCGAATGCCAGAGCGGCCATGATTGTCAGCGGATATCGCCACCACCCCGTCCGGCCACGCTCAGCATAGGAAAAATATAAATTCACGATACCCGCTCTGTAGAATCGGCCGGCATAAAATCGCTCATCGGCACTTGACGTGCCGGGCAACCGCAAAGGGAATCGAGAAGCCCAGAAGGGAAAGATACGCTGTAATTTACTTGTATACAGCAATTTCCAACGAAAATTCGTCTTCGCTTGAGTTGCGCTTGATCGGGGCCCGGCACGGTCTCTATAAAGAGCGCGCGTTGGGCTCCTTCGAAAAATTAGCCCGACCCCATTGTTGCCCCGTCAGCTTCGGCTGGCGGGGCGCTTTTAATTCTGTGTTACAAAAATACGATTGCGGCTTCCGTTGGTCGACCGGCGTCGGGTCCATTTGCAGAAACCCAGCAGAGTCGCCTTCTTTCTTGCCATAAATTGCAAAGTGTCTGTTGCAAACTATCGGCATGCCGGTCTGCATCCCACAACGAAAATATGCCGGTCCTGCCCCTCGGCGACTTAATCGGTCAGACAGTGAATGTCTGGCCTGATTAGAGAGCTAAAAAGAATGTGCCTCTTCAAGGATGGGTCGTGGATAGACTTCCTGAGAAAGGGCGCTCGTGCCCGACCGAAAGCAATATCCTCGATCCATGCTTGAGCGCTTACGTGCCAAGCGGGCCTTGCATATTTCGATGAGCAGGACCGACGGGCCTAGATAGGGCAACGAGATGGCGCAAACCGGGCCTTAGAGCCGCGACCAACCGCATCCGAAATCGGTCCTAGCGCTTATATTGCAAAAACGACTGCGAGGCGGCCTAGCGCCGTCGCACAATAAACTCTTGCTACAATTGAAGAAACTTGGAGCGGGCGAACGGATTCGAACCGTCGACCCTAACCTTGGCAAGGTTATGCTCTACCCCTGAGCTACGCCCGCAATCCAAGTTCGAGGAACGGGGTTATGGCGTATCGCCCGCCCCGATTCAAGCCGGTCGGCCAAGGATTTAGCCAGCCATCAAACGGGTGAAAATCGCCCGCATCGCCGCCTGTTTTTCCCCCAATTCCCGCTCGAGGCCCGCGAACTCCCGAGCCCCGCCGGCGTCGGCCAGCAGCGCTTTGAGGCCCGCCGAGGCTTTTTCCGGTTCCAGGGTCTCATCCAGCGCGATGCGCAGGATCTGGGTCAACGCCTGCTCCAGCCGCGCGGTCTCCAGCGCCAGCCGCGCGTCCGGCTCGCTTATAAGGCCGGCTCGCGCAATTTTGGTCAGCGCCGCGACAGTATTTGTATCCAGGATATCGGGATGCGCGGCGGCATGGATCAGCTGCAGGGTCTGGGCCAGGAATTCGATATCGATCAGCCCGCCCGGCGCATATTTCAAATCCCAATGATTGTGGCCGGGATATTGCGCGGCGATTTTCTCGCGCATGTCACGCGCATCGGCCAGGATGCGATCCTTCGGCCGCGCCATGGTCAGGCGCCGCGCGATCTCCGCCTCGATCTTCGCGCGCAATGCTTGCGGCCCCGCCACCAGCCGCGCGCGGGTCAGCGCCAGATGCTCCCAGGTCCAGCTTTCGCGTTCGTGATAATCGGCAAAGGTCTTCAGGCTGACCGCTGCCGGGCCTTTGTTGCCGCTGGGCCGAAGCCGCATGTCCACCTCATATAAGGTGCCCGCGCCCGTCGGCGTGGTGAGGGCGGAAATCAACCGCTGCGCCAGCCGTGCGAAATAGAGCGTCGGCGACAAGGGCTTCGGTCCATCCGAACTTTCGACGCCCTCGGGCACGTCATAGACGAACACCAGATCGAGGTCGGAGCTGGCGGTCATCTCGCGCCCGCCCAGCTTGCCCATGGCGATGACCGCGAATTCCGCGCGCGGAATTCTGCCGACGCTCACGGCCAATTCCGCTTCCGCCACCGGCACCAGCCCGGCGATCACGCTTTCGGCCACCCGAGCGAAAGCCGGTCCCGCCTCGTCCGCCTTTGCCGCGCCGTTCACCAGTTGCACGCCGACGCGAAAATTTTCTTCCCGGGCGAAGCGGCGCGCGCCATCCAACTGCTCTTCGTACGATCCCTGAAGCTGGCGCTTGAGATTGGCATCGAGTTGCGCAAGGTCTGGCAGGCGTCCCAGGAAATCGGCATCCAGCAACGCATCGAGCGTGGCCGGCGTTCGCGCCAGATGCGTGGCAAGGCGCGGCGCCGAACCCACCACCTTGGCCAGCAAGGTCAGAAAATCCGGCCGCGCCATGAACAGCGAGAAGAGTTGCACGCCCGACGGCAGGTTCGACAGGAAATTGTCGAACTGAATGAAGGCCGTGTCGGGATCGGCGGTCGAACCCAGTGCCTTCAGGATTGCGGGTGTCAGCTTGGTGAGAAGTTCGCGCGCCCGCGCGGACCGCATCGCGCGGATGCGGCCATGATGCCAGGCGCGGATCGCACCCGCCACATGCGACGGCGCGCCGAACCCCATGGCGCGCAGGGTTTCCAGGGTTTCGGGATCGTCTTCGACACCCGTGAATACCAGGCTGCCATGGCTGTCGGCCAGATCCGCCTCGCGTTGGAACAGGCGGGCATAATGGCCCTGCACATTTTCCAACGTGCCGGTGAGAGCGGCGCGGAAGTCTTCGGGCGCGTCATATCCCATGAAGCAGGCGGCATGCGCCACGCCCTCCGCGCTTTTGGGAACGGTATGGGTCTGTTCGTCTTCGATCATCTGCAAGCGATGCTCGAGCGTGCGCAGATAGCGATAGGATTGCGTGAGGTCCGCCGCGGTTTCCGGCGTGATGGTGCCGTGCGCCGCCAGCGCCGCCAGTGCTTGAAGCGTGCCCGGTGTGCGCAAGGACGGGTTGCGGCCGCCCAGGATCAATTGCTGGGTCTGGGCGAAGAATTCGATCTCGCGAATGCCGCCCCGTCCCAGCTTGATGTTATGACCCGCCACCGCGACTTCGCCGTGTCCGGCATGGGCGTGGATCTGCCGCTTGATGGAATGAATGTCTTCGATCGCCGCGAAATCAAGATTGCGCCGCCAGATGAACGGCGTGATCAGGCGCTGGAAAGCGGCGCCCGTTTGCGGATCGCCCGCACAGGGCCGCGCCTTGATCATGGCGGCGCGCTCCCAATTCTGGCCCAGGCTTTCGTAATAGGCCTCGGCCGCATCCAGCGAGATTGCCACTTGCGTCGCGCCTGCATCGGGCCGAAGCCTGAGATCGGTGCGAAAGACATAGCCGTCGGCCGTGATCTCGCCGATCAGCTTGACCAGGCCGCGAACGATATCGACGGCTGCACCCCGCATGTCGCCGCGCTTGGCGAAGGGAAACCGTTCCGCGTCATAGAACACCACAAGATCGATATCGCTGGAATAATTAAGCTCATGGCTGCCGTATTTTCCCATCGCCAGAACCGTGAGCCCGGTGGTTGCTTCCAGGGCCGCGCCATCGATTTGCATCATGCCGTGCTGCTGGGCCATCCGCCGCAGCAGGAAACGCAACGCGCCTTGCACGCACTGATCGGCGAAACGGGTCAGCGCTTCCGTCACCTGACCCAGCGGCCATTGCCCACCGATATCGGCCAGGGCGATTGCCAGCGCCGCGCCGCGTTTGGTGCTGCGCAGGGCCGACATGGCAGCGGCCTCGTCTTCCAGCTGCGCCACCGACCCGGCGCGCGCCAGCATTTCGTTCAGCACCGCTTCGGGCCCCGCCGACAGAATGCGCGACAGAATGCCGGGCTCGCGCAGGGCCAACCGTCCGAGAAACGGACTGTTACCGAAAACCCCCTCCAGCAGCGGGCGCGCAGCGGCATCCGGCACGAAACCGTGTTCGGAAAGGCTCTCCAGCACGCGCTGAACGCGTGCGGGCTCGAAAGGAAGGGGCGGCACGCGCAAATCGGGCATGGCCTAACTTAGCGGGGCGCCACCCAATTTTGCATCACTTAGTTGCTATCAACGTCTGGCGGTCACTCCGCCGCCGTGCGAGCCGGGATCTGCGCCGGACGCGCGCCCGGAGGGGTCAAACGCAAGGCCGGACGGGGGAAGCGCAACGTCGCTTTGAGGCCCGGCGCATTGTCCTCCAGAAGAAGCTGGGCGTTGTGAAAATGCGCCACCGCCGCCACGAGCGACAGGCCGAGGCCCGTGCCGGGCGAGCTGCGGCTCGCCTCCAGGCGGACAAACCGCTCCACCACCCGGGCATGATCTTCCGCCGGGATGCCCGGTCCGGAATCGGCGACGCACATGTCGATGCCATTGAAATTCTGACTGATCGACACCGCCACCCGTCCACCCGGCGGCGTGTATTTGATCGCATTGTCCACCAGATTGGCCAGCGCCTGCGCCACCAGGCTGCGATTGCCCTCAATGGCGGGCACGTTCGCCATGGTGAGGGTTAGCGTGATGTTCCGCTCTTCGGCCAAAGGCTCGTACAATTCGGTGACATCGCTGGCGACCGACGGCAGATCGAGCGGCGACATCGCGCCCCGCGCTGCGCCGGCATCGGTTTCTGCGATCAGCAGCAGGGCATTGAAGGTGGCGATCAGCTGGTCGGTATCGGTAATGGCGCGCTCGATCTCGCCGGTGTCGGAGCCCGACGCCAGCAGCCGCGCCTGCGACTGCTCCAGCCGCTGGCGCAGGCGATTGAGCGGCGTGCGCAGATCATGCGCGACGCTGTCTGTCACTTCGCGCAAGCCCTTCAGCAATCGCTCGATCCGGTCGAGCATGCGGTTGAGGTTTTCCGCCAGAATATCGAACTCGTCCGACGCGCCGGAAACGGGGACACGACGGGTCAGGTTTCCCGCCATGATTTCGTTGGACGCCCGGTTGATGGCGTCGAGCTTGCGCAGCATGTTGCGGCTCATCAGCGCCCCGCCCAGAAGGCCCAGCACCAGGATCAACCCCACCGTCCAGGGCAAGGTGGTGGTGAACATGCGCTGGGTGAGGTCGCGGTCGTGCACGTCCTGCGCCACCAGCAGATAGGAATTCCCCGACTGGGGCAGCATGAACAGGCGCCCACGCGCGCGTCGCGTTTCCGGCACGCCATTGACGCGCCGCTCATAATCGAATTCGACGAAATTCTCGGGATTGACGGTGATGGCGGGCCAGATGTCGAGGTTGCCCGCCATGTAGCGATGCGCATTGTCGGTAAGCAGATAAAGCGCCTGCCCGCCATGCAGCGAACGGCTCATCACGCTTTCGCCAAGCCCATGCAGCCCCAGCCGCTGATATTGCTCCGACAGGCCGGTGATCTCGGCCTCGATGATCTGATCGGTCTGGGCGTCCAGGGTGCGCCGCGTGTTCCAATAGGTGAAGAACAGCAGCGCGCTCACCGAAACGGCGAACAGCAATACGTAAATCAGGACGATGCGGAACGCCTGGGTCCGGACGAGACGGAAGCTGGCGCGCATGGCCATGCCTCCTCCTACCGGGCGCGGATCATGTATCCGGCGCCCCGGATGGTGTGGAGCAGCGGCGTGTCATAGCCCTTGTCGATCTTGGCGCGCAGCCGGCTGATATGAACATCGATCACGTTGGTCTGGGGATCGAAATGATATTCCCACACGCTTTCCAAGAGCATGGTGCGCGTCACGACCTGGCCGGCATGGCGCATCAGATATTCCAGCAGGCGGAATTCGCGCGGCTGCAGATCGATGGCCTGGTCGCCGCGCTTGGCCGCGCGGGTGAGAAGGTCCAGATCCAGATCGCCCACCGTCAACCTTGTCTTCACCGTCACCGGCGAGCGGCGGCGCATCAACGCGTCGATGCGGGCGAGAAGTTCGACAAAAGCATAAGGCTTGGTGAGGTAATCGTCGCCGCCGGCTTTGAGGCCTTTCACCCGGTCATCGACTTCCGACAGGGCTGAGAGAAACAGGACCGGGGTGACATTGCCATGCTCGCGCATCTCGGCGACCACGCCCAGACCGTCCATCTTGGGCAGCATGCGGTCGATGATGGCGACATCGTAGGGACGCGACAGCGCCAGCGACAATCCAACATCGCCATCGGCGGCATCGTCGACCACATGGCCGGATTCCTTCAATCCCTGGACGAGATAGCGTTGTGCTTCCAGATCGTCCTCGACCACCAGAATGCGCATGCGGGAATCTCCTAAAGCGTCAGATGGGGGTCCGCGCCGGCGGCGTGGGTGGGGGGACTTCCGCCACCGGCGCGGGGGGCCGGGCAGAAAGGCTCGTCGCCCCGCCGCCCGATATTCGCCTCAACGCAAACTCACGCGCCGACATCCACGGCAACGAAGCGGGAGCCGCCTTGGCTGGACGCGACCAGAAGAAGCACGCTCTTGCGTCCGCCCTTCTGGGCTTCCGCCACACTCGACTGCACGTCTGCGACCGTGTTGACGGTACGCCCGCCCACCCGTTGCACGACATCGCCGGGCTGCAGGCCCTTCTCCGCCGCGTCGCTGTTGGGGTCGACTTTGGTGATCACCACGCCGCTGGCCTTTTCCGACAGGTTGAAGGTCTTGCGCGCATCCGGTGTCAGCGCTGCCAGGCCCAGGCCCATGGCGCTGCCGGTTGCGCCCGGACCGGTCGGCGTATTGGGCATGTTCATGGCGACCTTGTTGTCGTCCGGGCGGTTGCCAATCTCGGCTCTCAAATCCTGCGCTTTGCCCTGGCGCACGACGGAGAAGGTCGCGGTCTGGCCTGATGGCACCAGCGCCACTTTGCGGGTCAGGTCGCGATTGTCTTCCACCGCCTGGCCGTTGATGGCGGTGATGATATCGCCCTGTTCGAAGCCCGCCTTCTGCGCCGGGCCGCCCGGCACGACATCGGCGACCAGCGCGCCCTTGGCATCCTTGATGCCGAGCGAGGACGCGATGTCGGGCGTCACGGTCTGAATGCTGACGCCCAGCCAGCCGCGCGAGACCTTGCCGTGCGCCTGAAGCTGGCCCACGACATCGTGGATGGTCGTGGCGGGAATGGCGAAGCCGATGCCGACGCTGCCGCCGGACGGCGAGAAGATCATCGAATTCATGCCGATGACCTGGCCGCGCAGATCGAAGGTCGGACCGCCGGAATTGCCGCGATTGATCGGCGCGTCGATCTGGATGAAATCGGTATAGGGACCGTTGCCCACGTCGCGGCCGATGGAAG
>CAYWWT010000026.1:0-2340 GCA_964461855.1 uncultured Rhizobium sp.
TTGAAAGCGCGCCTTTCTGCGGTCGCCCTTTCCGTCTTCGAGACCGGCGCGCGCTATCACATGTATCACGCGCTGGCGATGGCGCTGGCCGCCCTGGTTTCGCAAAAGCGGGCGGCGGCCCTGTTCCTCGCCGGGATATGTCTGTTCTCGGGTTCGCTCTATCTGCTGGCCCTGACGGGCTTGGGTCTTCTGGGCGCGATCACGCCCATCGGCGGGCTCTGTTTTATCGCCGGTTGGGGCCTCTTGGCCTGGCGCGCTTTCAAGGGCCCGATTTGACCGCAAGCGCCGGAGTGTGGGCCAAATCCCACCCTGCCAGATTGGCGCCCGATGATGATTGGGAGTGCCTGAGATGAAAAATTCCAAAAACCGCTTGCTGGCGAAAGCCGCAATCGAAGCCGATCCCCGCTGGCGCAAGGTGGTCACCCGCGATGCGGCCAGCGATGGGCAATTTGTCTATTCGGTGAAATCCACTGGCGTTTATTGCCGCCCCTCCTGCGCGGCACGGTTGGCCAACCCGGCCAATGTCCGCTTTCATGCCACGCCAGCCGACGCCAGAACGGCAGGGTTTCGGGCGTGCAAGCGCTGCAAGCCCGATTTGGGATCCGAAGCGCCGCATGCCGCCAAAGTGGCGGAGGCCGCGCGCCGCATCGCCGCGAGCGAGGAAATGCCGTCCCTGAAGACCTTGGCCGCCAAGGCCGGTCTCAGCCCGCACCATTTTCACCGTGTCTTCAAGGCGGTGACGGGCCTGACGCCGAAGGATTATGCGGCGGCCCATCGCGGCAGCAAAGTGCGCGATGGCCTGCGCAAAAGCGCCAGCGTCACCGAAGCGATCTACGATGCCGGCTACAATTCCGGCAGCCGCTTCTACGAGAAATCCAAGGCGCTGCTGGGCATGACGCCCACACAATATCGCGCGGGCGGTGCGCATGAGGAAATCCGCTTCGCCATCGCCGGAACCTCGCTGGGCGCCTTGCTGGTGGCGGCAAGTGGAAAAGGCATCTGCGCCATTCTGCTGGGCGACGATCCGGAGACGCTTCTGCGCGATCTGCAGGACCGCTTCACGAAGGCACATCTGGTCGGCGGCGACGCAAAATTCGAAAAGCTGGTGGCGCGCGTTGTGGGCCTGGTGGAACGGCCACGCAAGGATCTGGACCTGCCGCTGGATATTCGCGGCACCGCCTTCCAGCAACGTGTCTGGAAAGCCCTGACGGCGATCCCCGCCGGCAAGACCGCAAGCTATGCCGAGATCGCACGCAAGATCGGCAAGCCCAGCGCCGTGCGGGCGGTGGCCCAGGCCTGCGCCGCCAACAATCTGGCCATCGCCATTCCCTGCCACCGGGTGGTGAAGACCGATGGCGGCCTTTCCGGCTATCGCTGGGGCGTGGCACGCAAGAAGCAATTGCTGGCGCGCGAAGAGGCGGCATAGCATGAACAGGATCGACCGGATGGCGGCGCTGGATTGGACCGGCGCCGCCGCCAGCCTGGATGCCCAAGGCTGGGCCCATCTGCCAAAGCTGCTCGACACGACCACCACGGCGCGGCTGCGCGGGCTTTACGACCAGGATATTTTCCGCAGTCATGTGATCATGGCGCGGCATGGTTTCGGGCGGGGCGAATACAAATATTTTTCCTATCCCCTGCCCGATCCGGTGGCGGCACTCAGGCCCGCGCTTTACGCACAGCTAGCGCCTATCGCCAATGGTTGGGCGCAGCGTCATGGCGACGAAACCCGCTATCCCGAACGCCACGACGCCTTTCTCGACCGCTGTCACCAGGCGGGTCAGAGGCGGCCCACACCCCTGCTGCTGAAATATGGGCCGGGCGATTACAATTGCCTGCACCAGGATCTTTACGGTGAGCATGTCTTTCCCATCCAGGTGGCGATACTGCTTTCGCAACCGGGGGCGGATTTCCACGGCGGCGAATTCGTGATGACCGAGCAGCGCCCGCGGATGCAGTCGCGCGCCAGTGTCGTGCCGCTTCAGGAAGGTGATGCGGTGGCGTTCGCCGTCCACCGCCGTCCCGTGCGGGGAACACGGGGGACCTACACGGTCAATCACCGCCACGGCGTCAGCGCCTTGCGCGATGGCGCGCGCTACACGGTGGGAATCATCTTTCACGACGCGGCGTGAGGGGCGGACTGGCGGAGCGCCCCCTGCGGGTCTAGAAGACCCTGCCGTTCCGGATTGCGAAAATGAAGTTCCTGTCATGCGTGGCGATGCTCTGCCTTGTCGCGGGGCCAGCCTTCGCCAGTGCGCATCTGGTCCGGTCCACCCCTGCCAATGGCGCGAAAGTCAAAGCGCCGCGCCGCATCGTCCTGACGTTCAGCGAAGCGCTGGA
>CAYWWT010000026.1:2440-19487 GCA_964461855.1 uncultured Rhizobium sp.
CGCGGCGGTGCGGTCGCGTCCTTGAGCTTGAATTCCTTGGTGCCCATCAGCGCCGACAGGAATTTATCGCCCCATTTCGTAATATCGTTGCGCACCAACGTGGCGAACAGCGCCGCGTGGCGGGTCTTGCGCTCGGGCAGCGGCATCGCCATGGCGCGCGCGATGGCAGCCGCCACCGCATCGGGATCGTAAGGATTGACCAGAAGCGCGCCCTCCTTGAATTCCGCCGCCGCGCCCGCAAAGCGCGACAGGATCAGCACGCCGGGATCGCTCGCATCCTGGGCCGCGACATATTCCTTGGCCACCAGATTCATGCCGTCGCGCAGAGGCGTCACCAAAGCCACGCGCGCGCCACGATAAAGGCCCGACAGGGCGGTGCGGCTGTAGGGCCGGTTGACATAGCGCATCGGCGACCAGGAGGCGTCGGAATAGGTCCCGTTGATGCGCCCCGCGGTGGCGTTCACCGCTTCTTCCATTTCCGCATATTCCTTGATCTGGGAACGGCTTTTCGGCGTGATCTGCAGATAAGTGACCTTGCCATGCCAGGCAGGATGGGCGGCAAGGAAGCGCTCATAGGCTTCCAGTCGCAATGTCAGGCCTTTGGAATAATCCAGCCGGTCCACGCCGATCATCAATGCGCCCGGAATGCTTTTCATCACTTTGCGCACCAACTCGCTCTTGATCGCACGCCGCGCCAGGCGCGCAAAGCCGCGCGGCTCGATGCCGACGGGAAATGTGCCGATGCGCATGACCCGGTCGCCCGTGCCCAGCCGGCGCGAGATATGCGAGGGCATGCCCAACTCATTCGCCAGATAGCGGGCGAAATTGGCGGCATCATTGTCGGTCTGGAATCCCACCAGATCATAGTGGCAAAGCGACGGAATCAGCACCTCATGGTTGGGCATGGCGGTAATGATCTCGGGCGGCGGCAAAGGGATATGCAGGAAGAAACCGACCCGGTTGTTCAGCCCGCGGTCCCTGAGCGCCTTGGCCAGTGGAATCAAATGATAGTCATGCACCCAGACGATATCGTCGGGCTTGAGCACCTTGACCAACTCGTCGGCGAAATGCTCGTTGACGCGCAGATAGCCGGACAGGTCGCGGCGGGAAAATTCCGCCAGATCGAGCCGGTAATGCAGGATCGGCCACAACACGCGATTGGCGAAGCCGTTATAATATTCGTCGAAATCCTCTTCCGTCAGATCGCTGACGATATAAGTATTGCCGCCCTTGTGTATGGTGCGCACACGCGGGCGCGGGCCGGTCTCGCCCGACCATCCCATCCATACGCAGGGATGGTTTTTCAGCGTCGCTTTCAGCACCACTTCCAGCCCACCGGCATGCAAGCCGGAATCGGGCGTGGCGACGCGGTTGGAGATTATGAAGACGCGTGCCAATAGCGTTCCTCCCAGCTCTTGCTGAGCCGCATCGCGCTCAGGATCAGTCCGGCCATGGAATAGGTCTGGGGAAAATTGCCCCAGAGCGCGCCGGTCTGCGGATTGATGTCTTCGGCGAACAATCCGTAATGATTGCGGAGCGCCAGCGCGTCCTTGAAACGGTCGCGCGCTTCGCCGCCGCGCCCCAAAAGGCATAAGGCGTCGATCAGCCAGAAGCGGCAGACCAGGAACTCGGATTCCGGCAGGCCGAAATCGTCGGCGGCGGCATAACGCAAGACATGGCGGCCATGCACCAACTCCTGCTCGATCGCCGCAACGGTCGAGGCGAAGCGCGGATCGGCGGAATCGATCAATCCCAGCTCGGGCAAGAGCAGGACACTGGCATCCATGTCTTCGGTGTCGATCGCGGCGGTAAAAGCGCCCCGCTTCTGGTTCCAGCAACGCTCGATAATGACATCGCCGACCTGGCGGGCGAGCCCGTTCCAGTGATCGGCGCGGTCCGACAAGCCCAGCCGCGCGGCGATGGCGCCGGCCCGCGACAGGCCCGCCCAGCACATGGCGGCGGAATGGGTGTGGACGCGCTTGCGGCCCCGGTATTCCCAGATGCCGGCGTCGGGCTCCAATGCCAACGCTGCGCATCGCCGCGCCATCTTTTCCACCAGGCGGAACAGCGGTTCGCCGCCGGGCTGCGGCAGGCGCTTGTCGAAGAACATGGGCACGGCTGAGAGGATGACGCTGCCATAGGCGTCGTGCTGCAGCTGATCCACCGCCGCATTGCCGATGCGGACGGGACCGTGGCCTTCAAAGCCTTTCAGGTCGGGTGCAATCCATTCCGTCAAATCGCGCGAGGGCACAATGCCGTAAACCGGCTTGAGCGCATCTTCCTCGCCCACGATGGAAAAGACGAAGGCGATGAAATCTTCCATCGTCTTGGTCGCGCCGATGCGGTTCAGCGCCCGCACCACGAAATAGGCATCCCTGAGCCAGCAATAGCGATAATCCCAGGTCCGGCCGGAATGCGGCGCCTCGGGAATGGAGGTCGTCAGCGCCGCCACGATGCCGCCGGTCTCCTCGAAATTGGAGAGCTTGAGCGTGATGGCCGCGCGGATGGTCGCGTCCTGCCATTCGAAGGGAATGGAGAGGCGCCTGACCCATTCGCGCCAATAATCACTGGTGCGGTCCAGGAACTCTCGCGCCGTGGTCGCCGGATCGGCGGCGAAGGGCTCGTCAGGGCCGAGCACGAGATGAAGCGGGCGGGTCAGCGCGAACACGGTCTCGTCCTCGATATAGGACAAGGGCGCATCGGTGGTCAGCCGGATCACGCCCGGCTGGCCATAGGTGATGTGGCTGGATCCCGCGACACGGCGCTGCATCGGCTTGCCGTATTCCGAAGCGGGACGCACGCGGATGGTGATGCGCGGCATGCCCGCCACCGGCTCGATGCGGCGCATCAACTGCGGCGGCCGCAGGACGCGATCGAAATTGCGGAACCGGGGCGCGAAATCGGTGATCCGGACGGCCGATCCATCCTTGGCCGTCAGGACCGTCACGACGGTGGCGGTATTGCGCTCATATTCCGAGACGCTGTGGGAAAATCCGTCCAGCACGATGTCGCTGAAGCCTTTTTCTTCGTCCCCCGCGATCAGGCGGCAGAATAAGGGGTCGCTGTCGAAGCGGGGAAAACACCACCACACGATCCGCGCATTGCGGTCCACCAGGGCGGCGGTGCGGCCATTGCCGATCACCGCCAGGTCGAGAGGTTGATGCGTCATGCCGCACCCCCCTCGTCCGCCAATTGACCAAGCCACTGGCGCACAGCCTCGGGCGACGGGAATTGATAATCGATGCCGTCGAATGTGCGGCCCACCGAGAATCCATGACCGCCGAGTTCCGGCAGAATGTGAAACACGTCGATGTCGGTGGTGTCGTCGCCGCCGAAAACCGGCTGACGATCGCGAAAAGGCGGCTGGCGCATCAAGGCGCGAACACCGACGCCCTTGTCGATCCCCTGCATCCGGGCATCGATCACCGATTTGCCGTGCTGAATGGCCACCGTCTCGCCGGCGAAAACCGGCGCATACACTTCCATTGCTGTTTCCAGCGACGATCTTGCTTCCGGCGCCAGACGGTAATGCAGCGACAAAGCATAGACCTTGTCTTCCAGGATGGTGCCGGGATGCTCTTCCGCCAGCCTGCGAAAGATTGCACGCACGGGATCGGGCACCGGACCGGACAGCGCGCGGACGATGCCATCCTCGCCGCGCACCTCGGCGCCGTGACATCCGACAGCGGCGGTGTGCAGAGGCAGGAACAACCGGTCGATCGCGGCAAGAGAACGGCCGCTGACAAAGGCCAGTGCCCCGTCCAGGGCCTGATGCAAGCGCACCAGGGTCGATTGCAGTTCGGCGGGCACCACCACATCGTCCGGAGTGCGGGCCATATCGAGCAACGTGCCGTCAATATCGAGAAAAAGAGCCGAATTCCTGTTCACAGGCGGCGTCATCCTGACCTGTCCAAAATATATCCCGTTCCAAGTGATTTTTTGTCGGACCGGAGCCGATAATCCCGGTCTTTGCCGTTAACGCGCGACCACCGCGAAAGTTCCGCCCTTAACGCCGTCAGTGTCCCCTGGCGCGACCCTTGGGATGCCAGACAAAGGCACTGCCCTCCATCCCCGCATCGTTGGAAACGATGGAAACATTTCTTGGAAGCTTGAAGCGGATGCGCTGGGCATTGCCGCCACCGAGATAGAGGTGATCGTAATTCATCACGGTGGCAAGAATGGGAATGATTTTCTTGACCCGCTTGTTCCAATCCTTGTCGCCGATATTGCGCCGCGCGCCTTCGCCGATATAGGCGTCGAAATCCCCGCCATGATGGATGGGAATATGCGCCAGCTCCATATGCGGCATCAGTTCGCCATCGCGGAACCAGGCCGTGCCGAAGCCGGTGCCCAATGTGCAGACCAGCTCGAGCCCTTTTCCTTTTATCACCGCCAGCCCCTGGACGTCGGCGTCGTTGTTGAGGCGCGTGGGCTTGCCCAGCTTCTTCTCTATCGCCCGCGCAAGCGGATATCCTTTCCAGGCCCTGGTGCCGAGATTGGCGGCGGTGAAGACCTTGCCGTCGCGCACATAGCCGGGAAAGCCGATCGAGACATGATCGTAACCCGTGAGCGGGGCCACCAACGCGATCAAGGCCTTCACGATCTTGGCGGGGCTGGGATGTTTTGGCGTCTTGACCCTGAGCCGCTCGGTCAGGAAGCGGCCATCGGCATCGACGATCGCAGCCTTAAGACCGGTGCCGCCGACGTCGATCGCCAGCACCTTGGCGGCGCGTGATTTTCCGGGGCTTCTTTTTGCGGCCATTGCTGCGATTCTCCTCCTGCATCAGATTGAGGGCGGTGTTGATCAACGCGACATGGGAAAAGGCCTGCGGGAAATTCCCCAACATGCGCTTTGCCCCCGGATCATACTCCTCTGCGAAAAGACCGACATCGTTGGCCAGGCGCTTCAGCCGGTTGAACAGGCGCCTGGCATCGGCCTTGCGCCCCAGCATCAGGTAATTGTCCGCCAACCAGAAGCTGCAGGCAAGGAAAGCGCCTTCCCCGGGGGGAAGCCCATCGACGCCGGTCTCCGTCTCATAGCGCAGCACCACACCCTTATGGACCAGCCGCGCCTCGATCTCTTCCACGGTGCGGCGGATGCGCTTGTCCTTGGCTGGCAGGAAGCCCACCAGAGGCAGAAGCAGCAGGCTGGCGTCGAGGCGGGTCGAACCATAAGCCTGCACGAAGCAGCCGCGTTCGGGATCGATCCCTTTGGCGCAGATTTGGCGGTGAATGCGGTCGGCGACTTTGCGATAATGCGCCGCCTGCCGCTTGTCGGACGTGGCCTGGCTTGCGCGATCGAACGCCACCCAGGTCATCACCTTGGAATGGACGAAGTGCCGCCGCCCGCTTCGTATCTCCCAGATGCCTTCGTCGGGCTTTTTCCAGATCGTCTCCAGATGCTTGAGAAACGTCTTGCGGATTTCGCCCCGCCGGGGTGCCGCCGGCAAACCGCCCTTGCGCGCCTGGGCCAGCACGTCAGCCAGCTCGCCATAGATATCCAGTTGAAGCTGCTGTGCGGCCGCATTGCCGATGCGGACAGGCCGGGAATTCTCGTAACCGGGCAGATGCGGCAGCTCCAACTCTTCCAGGCGCTTGTCGCCCATCACGCTGTACATGGTCTGAAGCTGTTCGGGGGCGCCCGCGATCACCCGCACCAGCCAATGTTGCCAGATGTTGGCTTCTTCGGTGTAGCCGGCATTGAGAAAGGCAAGCAGCGTAAAGGTGGCATCGCGCAGCCAGCAGTAACGATAATCCCAGTTGCGGATGCCGCCGATCTGTTCAGGCAGCGACGTCGTCACCGCCGCTACGATCCCGCCCGTGGGCTGATAGCTGAGACTTTTCAAGGTCAGCAGCGAGCGCATCACTTCCTTGCGCCATTTTCCCTGAACCTTGCACAGGCCGGTCCAGACCGCCCAGTGCTTTTCGGTTTGCTCCAAGGCGATATCGGCATCGATCACGTGCGGCAAATCGTAATGCGACTCGCGATAGGAAAGGATGAATGGAACACGCTCGCCCGCGCGGACCTTGAACCGGGCGGCGGAATGCATGTTCTCGCCCTTGAGATGCACGGGCGTGCGGACGCAAAGAAGGTTGGGCCCCGCAATGGCGGCGATGGTTTTGGAATCGATGCGATTGACCCAGGGAATGGTGACGCCATAATCGAACCGGATCACCAATTCGGTTTCCATCGCGACTTCTCCCGAAACCCCTTCCACGATGCGCACGATGGAGCGGTCCTTGCCCTGCAGCGGCATGAAGTCGATCAGCCGGACAATGCCGGTCGCGGTGCGGAATTCGGTTTCCAGGATCAGGCTGTCCCCGCGATAGCGGCGCTGGATGCGGGGAGGATCGCCGTTCTTGTAGGCCTTGACCTGCCGGTCGGGAGCGATCAACCAGCGGCCGTGCCGGGCATCTCCCAGAAGCGCCGTGAAGCAAGAGGCGGAATCGAAACGCGGCATGCAGAGCCAGTCGATCGAGCCGCCGCGGCCCACCAGCGCCGCGGTGTGGCAATCGCCGATGACTGCGTAATCTTCAATCCGCATTTGCCCCCGCTGCCGCACGGTCTACCAGCCAGATCACCTCGCCCTGCGGCTGCAGGCGGCCAGCGGGTATCGAGGCATCCGCGCCGCGGGCGCGGGCAAGCGCGTCTTTCTTGCCGGCGCCGCTGACCAGGAAAAGCGTCACGCGGCTGGATTCGAGCGCGGGGTAGGTGAGTGAAATGCGCGGCTCGCGCCGGCCTTCGGGCACCACCGCAACCCAGCGGGTACGCTCTTCCAATACAGGCTGGCCAGGAAGAAGCGAAGCGGTATGGCCGTCTTCGCCCAGACCCAGCAATTGCAGATCGAACAGCGGGCGATCCGGCAAAAGACGGCTGCTGCCATATTGCTGGCGCAGAATCTCTTCATAGGCGTCCGCCGCGCGTTCGGCCGCGCCATCGAAGGGAACCGCGAACACTCCGCGCGGCTGGACCGTGCCGGACGCCAGCAAGGTTTCGCGGATCAAGCGGTAATTGCTGTCGGGATGATCCGGCGGCACGAAGCGTTCATCGCCCAAGAAGACCTCCACGCAATCCCAAGGCACCTGGTGCAGATGCGCGAGGTGACGGTAGCAGCCCCGGGGCGTGCTTCCGCCTGCCAAGGCAAGGCGAAACGGCGCAGCGCAGCCGCGAATCCGGTCGGCGATGATCTCCGCCGCCCGTGCCGACAGCGCCTCCAGATCCGCCACCACTTCCATTGTCCCTGCGATGCTCATGCCGTTCTCATTTGATTGTCCGCCACGTGCGGCCGTCGCGCGCCAGAAGATCGTTGGCGGCGCTGGGGCCTTCGCTTCCGGCGCTATAATTGGGGAAATGGCGCGGCGCGGTGTCGGCCCAGGCTTCCAGCACCGGCTCGACGACGCCCCAGGCCGCCTCGACCTGGTCGGCGCGCTGGAACAAAGTCGCGTCGCCGATCAGGCAATCATAGATCAAGGTTTCATAGCCCACCGCCGGCGCCTGCTGAAACCAATCCTTGTATTTGAAATCCATCGCCACGCTTTCCAGCGCCATGGTCGGGCCCGGCCGCTTGGCGTTGAAGCGAAGCCGAATACTTTCATCGGGCTGCACACGCAGGATCAGCCAATCGGCATCCAGTTCTTCCACCGGCGTCTCCCGGAAGAGCGCATAGGGCGCGCGCTTGAAGCGAATGGCGATCTCGCTGGAGCGCGCCGCCAGCCGCTTGCCCGTGCGCAAATAGAACGGCACCCCGGCCCAGCGCCAATTGTCGATCAGAAGCCGCAGCGCGACGAAGGTTTCGACATTTGAATCGGGGGCGACATTCGCTTCCTTGCGGTAGGCGGCGGCTTGCGCGCCCGCGACTTGGCCGGCGTCATATTGGCCCCGCACCACATCGCCTATGGTCAGCGGATGCACGGCGCGGAACATCTCCGCTTTCTTGGCGCGGATGGCTTCGGCATCGAAGGACACCGGCGGCTCCATCGCCGTCATGGCGACAAGCTGGAATAGATGGTTGGGGACCATGTCGCGGAGCGCGCCGGTCTT
Organism: uncultured Rhizobium sp.; assembly: GCA_964461855.1. Lineage (GTDB taxonomy): Bacteria > Pseudomonadota > Alphaproteobacteria > Micropepsales > Micropepsaceae > Rhizomicrobium. Next base: position 10,482 of record CAYWWT010000026.1, read on the forward strand.
TTCGTAGAAATTGCCGCGCCCCTCGATGCCGATGGATTCGGCCACCGTGATCTGGATATGGTCGATGCGGTCGCGGTTCCAGATCGGCTCGAACAATCCGTTGGCGAAACGCAGCGCCATGATGTTCTGCACCGTTTCCTTTCCCAAAAAATGGTCGATGCGGTAGATCTGCTCTTCCTTGAGATATTTGAGCAGACAGGCGTTGAGCGCCTTGGCGGACTGAAGATCGTGGCCGAAGGGCTTTTCCACGATCAGCCGGCGGAAGCGCCCGCCACTATCTTCGGCCAATCCCGCCTCGCCAAGCTTGCCCGCGATGGTGGCGAAGAAACGATCCGCCACCGCCATATAGAACAGGACATTGCCGCCCAGGTTCTTTTTGGCATCGATTTCCGAGAGGCATTTGGTGAGAGCGGAATAGGTCTCATCCTTCTCGAAATCGCCCTTGAGGAAAATCATATCCTCGGCGATCGACGCCCAAAGCTTTTCGTCCAGGCTCTCGCTGCTCTTTGCCAGCGTCTGGACAAGAAAATCGCGCAGGGCGTCCCGCCATTGCTCCGAGGTTTTGTCGTTATGGTCCACGCCGATCAATGCCAGGCGTTCGGGCAACATCCCACCGCGCGCCAGATTGTAGAGCGCCGGCACGATCAGCCGCCTGGTCAGATCGCCATTGGCGCCAAAGATCACGATGGCGCAGCTGGGCGGGGCCTTCTTGTGCGAACTCATCTGTCTTCGTCCTTGGCCTTGTGGGCCGGGACGAGGCTCTCGACATGGCCGCCGAATTCATTGCGCATGGCCGACAGGAGTTTTTCACCGAAGCTATGTTCGATGCGGGAGCGGAAGCGCGCGAAAAGTGCCGCGGTAATGGCGGGCGCGGCCACGGCTTCGTCGATGGCGGCCTCGATGGTCCAACGGCCTTCGCCGCTGTCGTCCACGGATCCCTCGAATTCGTTGAGATCGGGCGACTTCGCCAGCGAGATCGCCGTGAGATCGAGCAGCCAGGAGGAAATGACGCTGCCGCGCCGCCAGACCTCGGCGATGTCGGCGGTGTCGAGCGTGAAGCGCTCGTCCGCCGGCAGCTTGTCGCTGGCGCGGCCGCGCAGAATGTCGAAACCTTCGGCATAGGCCTGCATCAAACCATACTCGATGCCGTTATGAACCATTTTGACGAAATGGCCCGCCCCCACCGGCCCGGCATGGAGATAGCCATTCAGCACGCGCGAATCGCGGCCGTCTCGGCCAGGCGTCTTTTCGATGACGCCTTCGCCCGGCGCCAGCGCCGCAAAAATCGGATCGAGCCGTTCGACGGCAGCCTTGTCGCCGCCGATCATCATGCAATAGCCGCGGTCAAGCCCCCAGACGCCGCCGGAGGTGCCGCAATCGACATAATCGATCTTCTTTTTTTTCAGCGCTGCGGCGCGGCGGATATCGTCCTTGTAGAAAGTGTTGCCACCATCAATCACCACATCGCCAGCACCAAGCAGATCGCCCAGAGCGAGGACGGTGTCGTCCGTGATCTTTCCCGCCGGCAACATCACCCAGACCGCGCGGGGCGCGTCGAGCTTCTCGACCATTTCCTTGAGAGATGCGGCCCCGCTTGCACCCGTCAGCGCGGCGACGGCTTTGGGTTCGCGGTCGAAGGCCACGACCTTATGGCCCTTGCTCATCAGGCGGCGGCCAATATTGGCGCCCATCCGGCCAAGCCCGACAATTCCGATCTGCATGAAAACTCCCTCGCCGAGCGCATGGCTCGAAATAGCTTTGCAATATTGGTGCAGTATGCACCGCCGGCGCCCGTCAAGGAACGCATCGCAAAGCCCGGAAGTTCCAGCCTGATTGTCTGAAATCCGGCCGTAGAACCTTACTTTTTCGGCATATATTTCACGACGGTCTGCTGACGGACCTGGGCACTGTAGATGACACCGTCATGCACCCAGATACCCTCGCCGCCACTGGTGATGTGGCGATCCGCTTCCGGATCGATGTCGGGAATCCAGGCCGTCACGATACCGTCCTTGACGCTGCCAAGGCGGATGCCGCGCCCCCAGCCGGGGTGAAAGCCATAGGCCACCGGCGTGCGCGATTCAGAATCGGTGCTGTAGAGAATGTCATTCTTGTCGATATAGATGCCGCTGGGCCGTCCAAACTGATGCCAGATGTCGATCAGCTTGCCGTCCTGGCTGAATATCTGAATGCGATTGTTGTAACGGTCGGCAATGAAGATCCGGCCCTTGCTGTCCATCGCCAAGGCATGGGGAACATTGAAACGGCCCAGGCCGATGCCGATGCCGCCGAACCAGCCGACATATTTGCCGTTCTTGTCGAAATGAACGATGCGGTGGGTGCCTTCATTGGGTGTGTGGCTTTCCGCGACGAAGATATCGCCTTGCGGCGAGACCAGTACCGCATTGGGTTCGTGGAAGGCATAGACGCCGTCGACGAATGTCTGCCCGTCGCCCATTACGCCGGGCACGCCCAAAGTGCGAAGGACCTTGCCGTCGCGGTCGAACTCGAGCACGTCATTGCCCATGCCCTCGCCGATCTGACCATCCGTCAGCCAGAGATGATCGTTCCGGTCAATATAGAGGCCATGTGGGAAGAGGAATTTGCCCGCGCCAAAGGACTTGATGAAATTGCCGTCGGCGTCGAATTCCATGATGGGATCGAGCTTGGAGTTCTTGCAGCTGTTGGCGCCGCAACGATCCGCCACCCAGATATGCCCCTGGCTGTCCACGGCCACCGCGCTGGTGGACCCCATTTTACGGCCTGCCGGCAGCTTGAGGAAGTCATTCACCTGGGTGTACGGGTTGGGATAGGCGTTGGGATCGTCATCCAGACGGTCGAGCGTCTGCGCCTGTACTGGCGCGGCGGCTGCAAGCCAGGCCGCACACAAGGCGCCCGCAAAAAACGACCGGTACTGCATACTTATTCTCCACGCCGACACTTTCCAGCGGCGCGACCCTAGCGAGCCAAAGTTCCCATGGCGAGCCCGGAAGCAGCATCCAAGACAGGAAATCCTCCCGTCCCGCCTTAAATTCCATATCCCGCTTGTGGCTTTTGTGGAGGCAAGACGCCCGCCTATAAACACAAGCCGATCGCGGATGGACTGATTTGGTCAAGCGACAGATCCTGCTGCATTACGCCTATCTCGGCGCGATCCTGATCAAAGGTTTTGACGGGGCGCTCGAGACGCTGACGGGAATCACGCTGGCCATAACCGGGCCGCAGCGATTTTACGGCTGGGTGATCCGGTTCACCGCGCCGGAATTGACCGGTCATCACCCGGCGCTCCACGCGATCCGCAGCGGCGCCACGCGGCTGGCGGAAGCGTCGCACGAATTCGTCCTTTTCTATCTGCTGGTGCACGGCTTCCTGAAACTGGGAATCGTGGTGGCCCTGTTGTGGCGTGGCGGCCGCCTGGTCTTTCCCATCGCCGCGCTGATCCTGGCCGCGTTTGTCGTCTATATGAGCTGGCACCTCTCTATGCGATGGTCCGGATGGGTATTGAGTTTCGCCTTGTTCGATCTTCTCACGCTCGCGCTGGTGCTGAACGAATGGCGCAACACTTCCCGGAACGTCAATTCGTGAGAACTGGCAGCGATCGGAGCACGTCAATCACCCGGTTTTGTGGTTAATTCTTCGCAACCCTATCGCGTTTCGCGCTCAGGCCATTAAATCATCGTCCATTCTTTCTCCTTTAGAATCACCGCTTCATCGGGACCCACCGGAATGAAGCGATTCCAGTCGATCGGCGTCTTGTTATCCGCGATCACCGGCCTGCTGGTGGTGCTGCTGATCTTCGTCTTCGCCTATACCGCCAAGCAGGCCTATGACCGGCGCGAAAAAGCCGCGCAATTGCTGAGAACGGTCGATGTTCTGAGCAATGTGTTCTCTGCGCTGGAAGGGTTGCGTCTTGAGCAAGGTGAAATAAACACCGCGCTGGCGCAGCTGGGACCCGCCGACTTCGCCACTCGCGCCAAGATCGATAACCTTCACCGCAAAACGCAACACGCCCTGCAGCAACTGCGCGAGACCGCGTATATCGAGGCGGAAGGCCCGATCCCGAATTTGGCGAAAATTCTGCGAACCGGCGAAATCTACCAGGGCAAATATGCTGAAGCGACCGCAAGTCTTCAGCAACCGTTGGCCGCCCGCCGGCGCCAACTGCGCAGCGAATGGTCGGCCAGCGTGAACGCGGTAATCGACTCGATCAATATGCGCACCCGCGTGCGTTCGATGTATATCGCCGACGCCAGCGCCTTCAATAACGAGATGACAAAGATCATACGGATGGCATGGTCGATGCGCGAGATATTGGGCCGCGACCGCGTCCTGCTTGCACAGGCCATCGTCGATGGCCGGAAAATTACCTCCGAACAGCTCCAGCAATTCGCCGAACAGGAAGGCAACCTCAACTACCCCTGGGGCGTTCTGGCCAGCGACCGGGTCGACCTTCCCACATTTCCGGCCGCGCTGAAGAAAACCATCGATGGCGTGAACCAGACTTATTTCGGCCAGGTGCGGTTGGAGCGCCGCCGGATATTGGATGCGCTCGGCACCGGCAGGTCCTCGCCGGTCAAGGTCTCCGAGTGGCTCAGCGAATCCGAACGCGGACTTTCCGCCATCACCAATGTCTCGCGGGAAGCTTTTGTCCTCACGCGCCGTGGCACTGTGACGACCCTCAATCAGGCCAACCGCGAGTTCGATATCTCCGTCATGTTGATGATATTATCGATCAGCCTGGCGTCCTTCACTCTGCTCTACGCCATATTCCGCGTGATCCGGCCCTTACGCGCCATCACCGGCGCGATGCAGGCGGTGGCTGCCAACGATCTCGATTATCCCATTCCGTTCCAGACCCGCCGCGACGAGATCGGCCAGTTCGCGCAGTCCTTGCGCCTCTTCCGCGACAATGTGATCGAGAAACGAAAGCTGGAAGAAGCCTTGCGCGAAAACCAGGTCGCCAAGGAAACCGCCGAAGCTTCCAGCAAGATCAAGTCGCAATTCCTGGCCAATATGAGCCACGAATTGCGCACCCCGCTGAACGCCATTATCGGATTCTCCGAACTTCTGCAGAACCAGATCTTCGGGCCGCTGCAGAAGCAATATCACGATTATGCTTCGATCATCCACGAATCCGGGCATCATCTGCTCAATCTGGTTTCGGATATTCTGGACATCGCCAAGATCGAAGCCGGAAAATTCGTTCTCGATGTCCAGGAGGTCGATCTTACGGAAAGCGTGGCCTATTGCATGCGGCTGGTGAAAAGCCGTGCCGATGAACAGGGTGTCAAGCTGGTGACCTTGCTGCCCGCCCAGGGCCTCACCTTCCTGGCCGATCAACGCGCTTTCCGCCAGATCCTGCTCAATCTCTTATCCAATGCGATCAAATTCTCCCGCTCCGGCGATGAAGTGGAAGTGACGGCTGAGATCCGGAATGGATCGCTGGCATTGACGGTGCGCGACCATGGCATCGGCATGCCCGAAAGCCTTCTGGCCCGGGTGGGCCGGCCGTTCGAACAGGCTGTCAACGATCCCGCGCATGCGCGCGAAGGGACCGGCCTGGGGCTGTCGCTGGTGCGCGCGCTTGTGGGCCAGCATGGCGGATCGTTCAGCATCGAAAGCCGCGAAGGCGTGGGGACGGCCGTGACGTTCGAACTGCCCCTGCGGCCGGCCAACGGCAAGACGGCGACCGCCGCCGCCTGAAGTTTGGGCGCTTGCGCGAAGGTGACCGGTGGCCCGGCACCGTGATATCACCTTGCGCCCGAAGACGCGGAAGTCCCGAAGCAATGCTCAAGGAAGCCTTCGCCCTGCATGCGCAGGGGAAACTCGCCGAAGCCGAGCGCGCCTATGCCGAATTGCTGCGCCGCCAGCCCGACAATTTCCAGGCCCTGCATCTTTGCGGCGTCCTGGCACTGCAACGCGGCCAAGTCGAACAAGCCATCGCCCTCCTGAGTCGGTCGCTGGCGCTGGAACCGCGCCAGCCGCTGGCGCATCGCGATCTGGGCAATGCCCTGCAGCAATCGCAACGCTTCGCCGAGGCGCTCGCCGCCTACGATCGTGCGCTGGCGCTGAAGCCCGATCAGGCCGACATTTACAACAATCGCGGCATTGCGCTGGCCAAGCTGAACAGAACCGAAGAGGCGCTCGCCAGCTATGAACGCGCCATCGCGCTGAAACCGGATTATGCGCAAGCCCATAACAATCGCGGGACCCTGCTCTCGGGCCTTGGCCGCACGCAGGAGGCGCTGGCGGATTTCGACCGCGCGCTCGCCATCGAGCCTCGCTATGCCAAGGCGCTGGACAATCGCGGCGGCGTCTTGATCGCCATGCGGCGCCCCCAGGACGCGTTGGACAGCTACGACCGCGCCATCATGCTCGATCCCCGACTCGCCGGCGCGCATGACGGGCGCGGCACGGCGCTGGCCATGCTGCAACGAGCGGCAGAAGCCCTGGAAAGCCATGACCGCGCCATCGCGCTCGATCCGAGTTCGGCCAACGCTCACAACAATCGCGGCGCCGCCCTGGCGGCGCTGGGGCGGGCCGCCGAAGCATTGAAAAGCCATGACCACGCCATCGCGCTCGATCCCGGCTCCGCCCTCATCCACAGCAATCGGGGCGCGGCGCTGGGCCTGCTGGATCGCATGGACGAAGGACTCGAAAGCCTGGACCGTGCAATCGCGCTCGATCCCGGTCTTCTCCAGGCGCACACCAATCGCGGCAATTTCCTCAACGATCTGGGGCGTCACGAGGATGCTCTTGCCAGTTTCGAGCGGGCGCTGACTTGCGATCCGCAATCGGCCGACGCGCATTTCGGAAAGAGCCAGGCGCTTCTGGCGGACGGCCGCTTCGCGCAAGCCTGGCCGCATTATGAATGGCGCAAACGCCGCCTGGCCGAGAATGTCTTTCACGCCCAGGGGCGGCCGGAATGGACCGGGGAAGAAGACATTGCCGGGAAAATCCTGTTCCTCGAAGCCGAACAGGGGCTGGGCGATACGATCCAGTTCTGCCGTTATGCCCCACTGGCAGCGGACCTCGGCGCGCGCGTGGTGCTGACAGCGCAGGCCAGCCTTGCCGGATTGCTTCAGAGTCTCGATCCGCGGGTGGAGATTCTGGCCGCTCCCGGCCTGCCCCCCGCGTTCGATTATCACGCCGCCCTGCTCAGCCTGCCGCGCGCTTTCGGCACCACGGTCGAGACGGTGCCTGCCGCAACGCCATATCTGCATGCCCCTGCGGAACGATCCGCGGAAATGCGCGCGCGCATTGGCGATGCGGGCCTCAAGATCGGCGTCTGCTGGCAGGGCTCCACTATCGCCGGCACGCGCTCCTTCCCGCTGCAATTGCTGGAGAACATTGCGCGCCTTCCGGGTGTGCGACTGTTCAGCCTGCAGAAAGGCGCCGGTATCGAGCAACTGGACCGTTTGCCGGATGGCATGCGCGTGGAAACGCTGGGAGAGAATTTTCCCGAAGATTTCACCGACACCGCCGCCGCAATGGCGGCGATGGACCTGATTATCAGTTGCGACACATCGGTGGCACATCTGGCGGGCGCATTGGGGCGGCCGGTCTGGGTGGCGCTGCGCCATGCCGCGGATTGGCGCTGGCTGCGAGACCGCAATGACAGTCCGTGGTATCCCGGCATGCGGCTTTTCCGGCAAAATGCGCCGGGCGACTGGACCAGTGTTTTCCAGAAAATGCAGGCGGTGCTTAGAGCGGTTCCAGGAAAAGTGGAACCGGTTTTCCGTCCGGAACCGCGATAAACATAACAACTGGAGCATTTTCCCGAAAATGCTCCATGTCTTCGACGTCCGCTGCTCCGTTGACGTGAAGTTCCCGGCGAAAATGCAACTATCGCCATTGACCTTCTCTTAAGAGAACGGGCCTACTCTGGGGATGGCTGGGGCGGCACAGGAGTCGCCCAATGGGAAAAAATAGTGCGCCGGCCGGCAATGTCATTGGTCCTGACGGAAACGTTCTGACCTGTGCCGACCTTCCGCCTCGAAACACCAGACGTTGGGTGCCGCGCCGCAAGGCGACGGTGATTGCCGCCGTCGATGGCGGGCTGATTACCCTGGAAGATGCCTGCGCCCGCTACGCGATTTCGCACGAAGAATTCTGTGCCTGGGTGCAATCCTATTCGCGCCATGGCCTTGCCGGACTTCGCGCCGGGCGGCTGATGGATCGTCAATCGATGAACCCCCTGGGCGACTCAAGCGATGAGACGTCGCGCTTCTTGCGACCGCTGGGTCGCGCTTAAAGCCCCGTGAGTGCTTCCTTCGCACGCCGGACCTGCGCTTCGCTGGTCTCGCGCGCATCCGGCGCGATATAGCCGAACCGCACCAGTTTTTCGTCGATCGCCCCGGGCCAGGGCGCGGCGAACGAGCCATGCACTTCGCGCACGCCGGTCTTTTCCACCATCATGCGGACATTGTCGGGATTGAGTCCGCTGCCGACCAAAATCTCGACCCGGCCCGCCGCGCGCTGGACCATCGCAGCGATGGTCGCGATCCCATCAGGCGCCTTGAGACTGCCGCCCGATGTGAGAATGGAGCGGAAACCCAGGCCTGAAGCGATATCCACCCCGGCAAGGGGATCGGGCGCCATGTCCACCGTGCGGTTCAAGGTCAACTCCAGTCCCGCGGCATGTTCGGCGAGAATGCGGATGGTCTTCTCGTCCAGGTGCCAGGAGGGCAAGCTCGCGCCGATCACCACACCGGCGAGACCGGCCTTGCGCGCCGCATCGATGTCGCCGCGCATCACGTCGATCTCGTCCTGCGAAAAGACATAATCGCCCACCCGCGGACGGATCATGGCGCGCGCGGGCCGCCCGCTTTTGGCAGCCAGAACCATGAATCCCGGACTGGGCGTGAGCCCACCCACGGCCAAGGAGGAACAAAGCTCGATCCGGTCCGCACCGCCTGCGATCGCGGCTTTCAAGCCGGCGGGGCTGTCGACACAGATTTCCAGGAGAATGGACATGCGGATTTCCTTCAAAAGCGGCGTGTTTTC
>CAYWWT010000027.1:0-19443 GCA_964461855.1 uncultured Rhizobium sp.
AACAAGGTGCTGACCGGCATGGTCAAGCGCATTGACAAAGATTTGCAGACCGTCACGCTCGATACGCCGGACGAAATCGAAGCTTTTGCAAAGGCTCTCTGATGTTTGATCTCACAGGTAAGGTCGCGCTGGTTACAGGAGCTTCCGGCGGGATCGGCGGCGCTATCGCTAAGGCGCTGCATGCCCAGGGCGCGACCGTGGTTCTTTCCGGTACCCGGGCCGAAGCATTGGAAGCCGTGAAGGCCGAACTGGGCGCGCGCGCCTTCATCGCGCCGGCCAATCTTTCCGACATCGCCTCGGTCGAAGCCTTGCCCAAGGCGGCGGAAGAAGCGGCGGGCGCAGGCATCGATATTCTGGTCAACAATGCCGGCATCACCCGGGACAATCTCTTCATGCGCATGAAGGATGACGAGTGGGACCAGGTGATCGCGGTCAATCTTACCGCCGCCTTCCGGCTGTCGCGCGCGGTGTTGCGCGGCATGATGAAGAAGCGCTGGGGCCGTATCGTTCAGATTACGTCGGTGGTCGGCGCCACGGGCAATCCCGGCCAAGGCAATTATGCCGCCGCCAAGGCGGGGCTTGTGGGCATGACCAAATCACTGGCCGCCGAAGTCGCATCGCGCAACATCACCGTCAATGCCGTGGCGCCGGGTTTCATCCAGACCGCGATGACCGATGTCCTGACCGATCAGCAAAAGGAAACCATCGCCACCCGCATTCCGGCGGGACGGATGGGGATGCCGGAAGAAATTGCCGCCGCCGTGGTCTATCTGGCGTCGCCGGAAGCCGCCTATGTCACTGGTGAAACCATTCAGATTAACGGCGGAATGGCAATGTTATGAGTGAAAAATCAAGGGGTTAAATGCGAAGTGGCGGGGCCGGGGCGATTGTGTTACGAACCGCCCATCCGCGAAGCACCCCCCAATGGTGAATCATGTGCGGTCCCGGCCGTTGTTCAGACGGACCGGGTTTGAAAACTAGGAGAGGCTTTTAAGTCCATGAGCGATACTGCGGAACGCGTGAAGAAGATCGTCGTCGAGCATCTGAATGTCGATGCCGAGAAGGTCACCGAAAATGCGTCCTTCATTGAAGACCTGGGCGCCGACAGCCTCGACACCGTCGAGCTGGTCATGGCGTTCGAAGAGGAATTCGGCATCGAAATTCCCGACGACGCGGCGGAAGCCATCGTAACCGTCGGCGACGCGGTCAAGTATATCGACAAAGCCAACGCCTGATTTGCGCCCTATGCGCCGGGTAGTGGTAACGGGACTTGGCTTGGTCACGCCGCTGGCATGCGGTGTGGAGGAAAGCTGGTCCGCTCTTCTGGCCGGGAAATCCGGCGCGAGCCCCATCACCAAATTCAAGACCGAGGACCTGGCGACGAAAATCGCCTGCCAGGTGCCTCGGGGTGATGGCGCGAACGGGACGTTCAATCCCGACCAGTGGGTCGATCCCAAAGAACAAAGGCGCATGGATGATTTCATCATCTATGGCCTGGCCGCCGCCAAACAGGCGGTGGTCGATTCCGGCTGGGAGCCCAAGACCGAGGAAGATCGCTATCGTACCGGTGTCCTGATCGGCTCGGGCATCGGCGGCCTGGAAGGGATCGAAGCCGGGTCCATCCTGGTGCATGAAAAAGGGCCGAGGCGTCTTTCGCCCTTCTTCATTCCCGGACGGCTGATCAATCTTGTTTCCGGCTATGCCTCGATCGAGCATGGCTATAAGGGGCCCAATCATGCCGTGGTCACGGCATGCGCCACCGGTGCACATGCGATCGGCGATGCGGCGCGGTTGATCGCACTGGATGACGCCGACATGATGCTGGCGGGCGGAACGGAAGCGGCGGTCTGCCGCATCGGCATTGCGGGCTTCAACGCCTGCCGCGCGCTTTCCACCGGCTTCAACGATACGCCCGAAAAGGCGTCGCGGCCTTACGACAAGGACCGGGACGGCTTCGTGATGGGCGAGGGCGCCGGCGTGGTGATGCTCGAGGAACTCGAGCATGCCAAGGCACGGGGTGCGAAAATTTATGGCGAAGTGAAAGGTTACGGCCTGTCGGGCGATGCCTTCCATATCACCGCGCCGTCGGAAGATGGCGATGGCGGCTACCGCGCCATGCAGATGGCGCTCAAGCGCGCTGGCCTTGCCGCCGCCGACATCGATTACATCAACGCCCATGGCACCTCGACCATGGCGGACGGTATCGAACTGGGCGCCGTGGAACGGCTTCTGGGCAATGCGGCACCGGGCAAGCCGATGTCGTCCACCAAATCCTCCATCGGCCATCTTCTGGGCGCGGCAGGTTCGGTGGAAGCGATTTTCTGCCTGCTTGCCATGCGTGACGGCATCGTGCCGCCGACCATCAATCTGGAAAATCCCGACGTCACCACGGCGATGGATCTGGTTGCGCTCAAGCCGCGCAAGCTTGACGTCAATGTGGCGATGTCCAACAGCTTCGGCTTTGGCGGCACCAACGCCGCGCTCATCCTGTCCAAGGTCTGATGTTCCGATTTTTGATCCTCCTGGTGATTTTGGGGGTGATCGGCGTCGGCGTGGCGGAATGGGCGAACGAAGCCTGGACGGGGCCCGGTCCCGCCAAGCGCGAAACCACCGTCCTGATCACGCCTGGAACGCCCGTCAGCGGCATTGCCCGCCAGATGGAAGAAGCGGGCGCAGTGCCGAACGCGCTTCTGTTTCAGGCCGAGCTTTATCTCCACGGGCTGTCGTCCAAAGCGAAAGCCGGCGAGTATGCCCTGCCGGCTTTCAGCAGCATGGCCGACATCGCCAGGATCCTGGTCGCCGGCAAGTCCATCCAGCACAAGCTGACCGCGGCGGAAGGGCTTACGTCCGACATGATCCGGAAGATCGTCGCGGCCGATCCTGTCCTGACCGGCGATCCCGGGCCGGTGCCGGCCGAAGGTTCGTTGCTGCCGGAAACCTATCTCTTCACCCGTGGCACCAGCCGCGCCGAGATGATCGGGCGCATGGAAAGCGCGGCACGGAAATTCCTCGAGGCGCAGTGGAAGAACCGCGACCCGAATCTTCCGATTCAGACACCGGAACAGGCCGTGATCCTGGCGTCCATCGTGGAAAAGGAAACCGCATTGCCGGAGGAGCGCCGCCACATCGCGGCGGTGTTCGTCAATCGGCTCAAAGCGGGCATCCGCCTGCAATCCGACCCCACCATCATCTACGGCATCACCAAGGGCTATCCGCTGGGCCGGGGCATCCGCGAGAGCGAGATCGCCGCGCAAACCCCTTACAACACTTATGCCATCACCGGACTGCCGCCCACGCCGATCTGCAATCCGGGCAAGGATTCGATTGCCGCCGTGCTCAAGCCCGCATCGAGCTCCGATCTGTATTTCGTCGCCAATGGAAAAGGCGGGCACGTTTTTTCCGCCACTATGGCCGAGCATGAGCGCAATGTCGTCGCATGGCGCAAAGTGGAACGTGCGAAGCAGGGACTTCCACCCGTCGAAGCTGCCAAACCGAGCAAAGCCAAACCCGCCGCCAAGCCTGTTCGCAAACGCCGTCATGCAAGGTGACAGGCGACGGCACGCCGTCTAGATTTTGGCGATTTTCGGAGTGGTTCCCATGACCATCGTCAGCATGACCGGTTTTGCCGAAAGCAGCGGCAGCCATGAGGGGATGCGCTGGCGCTGGGAAGCCAAGAGCGTCAATGGCCGCAGCCTCGATGTCAGGTTGCGGATCCCGATGGGTTTCGATTCCCTTGACCAGCCGGCGCGGACGCTGGCGGCGGAACGGTTCCGGCGCGGCAATCTACAGGTTGCCTTGACGGTGGAAAGCGATCCCAGCGCGCGCGGCTTGGCGGTGGACCCGGTGGCGCTGGCAAGCGCGGTCAAGCTGTCGCGCGAACTTGCCGCCGAAACGGGTCTGGCACCCGCGCGCATCGACGGGCTTTTGGCGCTGAAAGGCGTGATCGTGCAGGAGGAGACGGCAGCGCTCGATCCGGTGGCGCGTGCCCATCGCGACGCGGAGATCCTCCAGAGCCTGGCGCTGGCTTTCGATGCGCTGGCGCGGGCGCGGGCGGGCGAGGGCAGCAAGCTGGCGTTGCTGCTTTCAGCCCAGGTGAATGAAATCGCACGCCTGGTTGCCGAGGCCGAACGCCTGGCCGCCGTTCAGCCCGATGCGCTGCGCCGCCGCTTGATGACCCAAATTCAGGACTTGATAGCAGGCGGGACCTTGCCCGAGGACAGGCTGGCACAGGAAGTGGCGCTGTTGGCGACACGCGCCGATGTGCGCGAGGAACTCGATCGTCTGAAAGCGCATGTCCAGGATGCGCGCGCGCTGCTGGGGAGCGGCGAAGCGGTGGGACGCAAGCTTGATTTCCTGTCCCAGGAATTCAACCGCGAAGCCAACACGCTGTGTTCGAAATCCGCCGATATCGCACTCACACGGGTTGGTCTCGCGCTCAAAGCGGTGATCGATCAGTTCCGCGAGCAGGCTCAAAATGTCGAATGAAATGCAGCGCCGCGGCTTGATGCTGGTCCTGTCTTCACCTTCGGGCGCGGGCAAGACGACCCTCTCGCGGCGACTTTTGGAAAGCGATGCCGCCATCGCCATGAGCGTTTCGGCGACGACGCGGCGCCCGCGCCAGGGCGAAGTGGAGGGACGCGATTATTTCTTCGTCTCCCCCAGCGCCTTCACCGGCATGGTTGAAGGCAATGCCTTCCTGGAACACGCCCGGGTGTTCGACAATCATTACGGGACGCCGAAGGAGCCGGTGATGCTGGCACTGGCGAAAGGCCAGGATGTTCTTTTCGATATCGATTGGCAGGGCACCCAGCAGTTGCGCCAGCAAGCGGGTGACGATCTGGTCAGCATTTTCGTGTTGCCACCCAGCCACGCCGAGTTGGAGCGCCGCTTGCGCGCCCGCGCGCAGGACGCCGAGGATGTGGTGTTGGCGCGGATGGCGCGCGCCAACAACGAGATCAGCCATTGGGCGGAGTATGACTATGTCGTCATCAATGACGATCTCGACGCGACCCTGGGCAAGGTGCAGACCATCCTGGCGGCGGAACGGATGAAGCGCGGGCGCCAGACCGGCATCACCAGCTTTGTCAGTCAGTTGATGCGTTAGCCAGCGCTGCGAATTGCTGCACGGTCAACTCTTCGGGCCGCGCGGTGGGATCGATCCCGGCCTTTTCCAATAACGCCTCGCCGCCCAGCGGCTTGAGGCTTTGGCGCAGCATCTTGCGGCGCTGGCCGAATGCCGCGGCGGTCACCGCTTCGAGCTTTCTCAGGTCCGCCGGCGCGACAGGCGCGGGCAGGGGGTCCAGCCGGACAATCGACGAGGTCACCGATGGCGGCGGCACGAAAGCGCTGCGGTTCACATCGAACAATATCTTCGCCGTAGTCCGCCAGGCGGCGAGCACGGACAGGCGGCCATAATGCTCGCTGCCCGGACGCGCGGTGATGCGCTGCGCCACTTCGCGCTGAAACATCAAGGTGAGGCTTGACCAAAATGGCGGCCATGTTTCTTTGGGTCGCACGTCCCCGGGCGCAGACGCGCCCAATTGTTCTAAGGGCGCCTCCGGCGCCGCTCGCAAAACCGCTCCGGGCTGTTCGCTTTGCGAACCGTCCTTCGCACTTTTGCTGGCCGATGCTCCCGTGAGCCATTTGATCAACAACCCCGTCCCGACATTGTAAGGGAGATTGGACGCGATCCGCGCTCCATCCGGCAGGATGGCGGGTTCGTCGAAGGCAAGGGCATCGGCCTGAATGACTTCCAGACGTCCGGGATAGGCTTTGGCGATTTCAGCCAGGGCAGGCAGGCACCGCGCATCGCGCTCCACCGCCACCACTTTTTCCGCGCCCTCGCTCAGAAGCGCGCGGGTGAGGCCGCCAGGCCCCGGGCCAACCTCGTAGAATGTGCCGCCGCCTTCCGCGCCCGCCGCGCGCGCGATCCGGCGCGTCAGATTGAGGTCGAGCAGAAAGTTCTGGCCCAAAGATTTGCGCGCGGCCAGATCGTGCGCGGCAATGACCTCTCGTAGAGGTGGAAGGCCGTCATCCATGGACTTTGCCGCGGGCATCCGCCATCGCGGCCGCCAGGCGGATCGCCGCGATCATGCTGCGGATGTCGGCCTTGCCGGTGCCGGCGATGTCCAGCGCTGTGCCGTGGTCGGGCGAGGTGCGCACGATCGGCAGACCCAAGGTGACATTGACGCCATCCCAGAAGGAAAGCGTCTTGATCGGGATCAGGCCCTGGTCGTGATACATGGTCAGAACCGCATCGTAAGTCTTGCGCGCCTCTTCGTGAAACAGGGTGTCGGCGGAAAGCGGCCCGATCACGGCATGGCCTTTTGCCTTGAGCGCTTTCACCGCAGGTCCGATCACTGCCAATTCCTCGCCGCCCAGAACGCCATCCTCGCCGGCATGGGGGTTGAGACCCGCCACCGCCAGCCGGGGCCGGGCGATGCCGAAATCCCGCGTCAGGGATTTCAAGATGATCTCGGCGGTCTCCTCGATGCCTCCGGCCGTGATCGCGCCCGGCACGTTCGCCAGCGGCGTATGGATGGTCAGCGGCACCACGCGCAATTTTTCGCTGGCCAGCATCATCACCGCCCGTGGCGCCTTGGTCAGATGTTCCAGGAACTCGGTATGCCCCGGATAGGCGAAACCCGCTTCGATCAGCACGGCTTTATGGATGGGCGCGGTGACCATGGCCGCAGCTCCGCCATCGAGGCAGGCCCGCGTGGCGATCTCTATGGCCTCGATCACTGCCGGGGCGTTGGCGGAATTCAGTTTGCCCGGCGTGACACGGACTTCGGCTTTTGTGGGGATCAGGGCCGCGGCGCGGCGCGCGAAGACGGTCGCATCGCCCACCAGTTTCAAGGGCCGCGCGCCGATCCGCCCGCCCAGCTGGTCGAACGCCGCAAGCGCGATCTCCGGCCCGACACCCGCGGGTTCGCCCATGGTGATGAGGATGGGAGCGCCCTGATCCGTCATGGCATCGCCGGCAGGCCGGAGAGCCGGCGCGGACACATCAGGGTCACCGGACTTCGATTTCGACGCCGCGCCTGAGGTCGCGCATGTAGCGCCGCGCCATGGCGGAAATCTGCTGCTGGAAAAGCTGGTTTTCCACATCCTGCCGTGTCGGCATTTTGTAAGCCGTCTGGACGACAATCTTCTTGTCGCAGCGCCCGATGATTTCGATACCGGCGTCCGAAACGAAAGGCACCGCCGCTTCACCCGACTTGGTGGCGGCCAGGGCTTTCTGAATGTCCGGGCTGAGATCGCCGACCTTCATGTCGCCGAGATTCATGAAGACGGAACCGGCAAGCTCGGCATGCACTTTCTGGAGCATTTCGCAGCCGCCATAGCTGGCGCGCAGATTGTTGGCGACCTTCATCGCGGATTCGAGAACTTCCTTGCTGGGCGCCGAGCCCAGAGGCAGCAGCAGGCGGGCGAGGGGCAAGGTGCTGTCCGCCGTCACGGGCGGTTCGGCCTGGGTGTCGATCTTGGTGCCCAGCGGTTCCTGGCGCCCGCGCATGGCGAGAATATAATAGCCGCCGATGGACCGGATCGGCGGCGAAACGGCGTTGATCGTCATCTTGGTCAGTTCGGCATTCAATTCCGGGGCCAGCTGTCCTTCATGAACCCAGCCGATATCGCCACCTGACGCCGCGGACGGCGACTGGCTGAACTGGCGTGCCACCTGGGCGAAATTGCCGCCCGATTTAAGCTGCTCTTCCACGCTTTGGGCGGTCTTCTTCGCTTCGGCATCCTTGTCGGGATTGTCGACCGGAAAGAAGATTTCGCTGACCAGATAATGCGGCTTGTCGGCGCCTTCGGCATAGCGGGACAGTTCGGAATCGACATCCGCAGGCGAGATGTTGATGCGGTCCTGATATTGCGCCGATACGGTTTTTTCCCAGGCGATCTGGGCCGTGATCTGCGTCCTGAGGGCCTCGAGACTCGAGCCGGCATTGTTCAGGACTTCGCTCAGTTGCGTCATCGTCAAGTGATTGTCGGCGACCATGCGATTGATCTGGTTGTCGACTTCACCCGGCGCCACGGTGATGTGTTTCTTGATCGCTTCCTGAAGCTGCAGTTTTTCATTTTCCAGCTGTTCCAGGATCTGTCCGCGGATGCGCTTTTTTTCCTCATCCGTGGGTTGAACGCCGGCGGTGGCCATGAACAGGGCCATGCGCTGACGCACCTCGAATTCGGACACCGAGACGTCGTTGACGGTGGCGGCGATGCCGTCGCTCTCGCCGCTTTCCGGACCTTCGGGGACGCGGCCGGGCCGGTATATTTTCTGCTTCGGTTCCAGAGCGGCGCTTTTCTGTGCCGGCTTGGCGGCCGGAGCCGGCTTTGCGGCGGCGGCTGGTGTGGCCGGTGCCGACTGGACAGGCGCGGCCGTGACCGGAGCGGCCGCCGGCGGAGCAGGGTGCATGGGCGCCACAGCCGCGGATGTGGGGGCGTCGGCCGTGGGCGGCGCATCGGCCGTCGGAGGATCGATGGCAGCCATATTCTGCTGTTGTGCAAAAACGGCGCTTGCCGCGCACAAAAGGGCGGCGATACCGAACAGCGCAGGTGAAACGATACGCATGGTCAAGGTCTGGTCTTTGCCGCTGGTCCGATCGCAGGGTCGGCCAAACGCTCCCGCAATTGCCGGTTGCCCCCTAACCCACGCGCCAGAATAAAGAATTTCCCCGCCCGATCAAGGTTACCCGTCAGGGGTGGCTGGTCGCGAAGACATTCTGGGGGAACAGGCTGAAAGGCTGAACCGGCTGGTCGCCGGTCTTGAGCGAAAAGCGCAGAATCACCGAGGTCGAGGGCGGGACGCCCTGGATGGCATCGAAGGTGAATTTGCGCCGATAGGCCACGGAAATGGCCAGGCATTCGTCCTCATAGCCCAGGCCATATTCGGTATCGAGCATCTGCCCGGCCAAAAGGTCGCGCTCCACGGCCGCGAAGGCCTGCCAGTTCTCGTAGATGTTGATGTCGGCCTGGGCGTTGATTTGCTCGCGGGTGGGCAAGCCGAGATTGAGCGCCTCGGCCGGCAGTTGGACATAGGCGACCTGCACCGAAGACCGGCCATAGGTTCCGGTGACATAGATTTCGTGGCGCCGCAGGGTTCCGTTGCCGCGGTCCAGGTCCAGACGATCGGTGACATTGAAATGCGGGAACTTGACCGAGATCCGGCCGATCACATCCGAAGACGTCCCGTTCTCGCCGGTGAAGTTGGCAAAGACGGGATCGGGCTTCAGGCGGTACGTCTGTCCGATCAGGCCCTGGACCTCGCCGCCTTTGAAAATGGCGCTGGCCATGAAGCCGACATTGGCGCGAGGGCCGCTTTCCACCAGATCGTAACCGGGCATCTGATTGACGCTGAAAAGATTGTTGTCGTCGAATTCGAATGCGTCGGCATCCTCGATGGGAAGCCCACTGGGATTGCCGCCATAGGGCTGGGCGATCAATTGCGCCAGGGGCTGGAGAATGTAGGAATTGCCGCTGCGGGCGGTGGCGATGAAGGGCCAGCGCCAATCCAGCGCCACATAGGGAATGCCGCGCGCGATATAGCGGCTCTTGTCCGGAACATCGGGGAAATTCACGGGGTCGTTATTGTCGACATGATAGACATCGCCGCGTGCGTCCGCGATCACGGTCCAAAGCTGACCACCGCCCATCACCATGGGCAGCCGCCAGTTGAGCTCGGTGGTGAAGCGCTGGCTGTCGGGACCGCTGCTGCGCGCAAGCGAGACGCCGCTGATGTCCATGCGGAAGCGTCCACCCGCGACCTTGCTGGTGGGGATGAACGTGTAATCCAGCCTGGGCAGGACATAAGGGATCAGGCTTTGGGCATCGGAGGCGCGCAGGCCCTGGAAATAATAGCTGGAAAGCGCAAAGCGGCTGCGGCCCGTGACGTTCTCCAGGAAGAGATCGTTCACCAGCCGGTCGAGATAGGAGATGTCGTAGAAGCGCATATAGGCGCTGTTGTTGGTCAGCTGCGTGTCGAAGCCCGCGCGCCAGCCGTCATTGTTGGCCCAGCCATTGTCGAGCGCAAAGCGGCCGGAACCGAAAAGATGATCATAGACCTGGGCGCCATTGTTGCCGCCCAGTCCGCCATTGGGATTATAGGCAACCGAGCCTTGCAGCCACATGCCGCTGTTGTTCCAGCGCGCCCGGTATTCTGTTTCCATCAACTCGCCGCCGCGAGTCGAGAATTGCGGCGCCAAGGTCAGGTCGTTGGTGGGCGAAAGCGCGACATAATAGGGAATGCGCGCGAAATAGCCGATCTTGGTGGAATTGCCGACATCCGGCGCCAAAAGGCCGCTGGCATATTTCACCGTCGGATCCGGTTCGGTCAGAAACGGCGTGTAGAGCACCGGCACGCCGAACAGCTCGAGCGTCGCATCGGTGAAATGGATGCGGTGCTTGACCTGGTCGTAGACGACCTTTTCCGCTTTCACTTGCCACAGCGGCGTGCGGTTTCCAGGCGCGTTGCAGATCTTGCAAGGGCTGTAGACGGTCCGGTTCGCAATCACCATGGTGCCGCCCACGCGCTGGGCGCTGGCGGCCGCCAGCCTCCCATTCTTGCCGATCAGGGCGCCGAAACCCGATAGCGCGCCATCACGCATATGATCGGTGAGCACGACATGATCGGAGAAGGCGACGTTGCCGCTAGTGTCGGTGACGCTGACATTTCCGTCCGCCGTCACCTTGTCGGTCTTCTGGTTGTAGGTAACCTTGTCGGCATTGAGAATGCGGCCCTGGTCGACGATCTCGACATGGCCCACGGCCGAAACGGTTTGGGTGTCGCCATCGTAAACGACTTCATCCGCCTGCAGCAGGATCTGGGCGTTGCCGGTGGGCGTCGCGGGTTTGGGCGGTGCGGCGGCAGCCTGGGCCGCGGCTTGCGCAATCCAGGGAGAAAGCGCGGCGCCCAGCAGCAGGAACCGGAGCAGCGCCGAACGGCGCGGGCTCATCCGTCCTCCTGGTTGAACAGAAGAGTCATGCCGATCAGGATCGATGCGATTGCCGGCGCGGTCGCCGCCAGAAGCAGCGGCACCGTGCCCGACTGGCCCAGAACCCGGGTGAGGTCGGAGAAGAAATAGACCGCAAAGCCGCAAGCCGCGCTGAACAGGATCACCTTGGCAACGCCGCCTTCGCGCGAAATGCGGAGCGAGAAGCTGGCGGCCATCAGCACCATGGCCGCAAACAATGCCGGCAGCGCATAGAGCGTGTAGAGATAAAGCTGGTAGCGTGTCGCCGAAAGACCGGCCGCCTGCGCCGCGCGGATGAAGGCGGGCAGGTCCCAGAAGGACAGCGCGTCCGGAGAGGTGAAACTCTCCTGGATCTGCTCCGGCGTCAGGGTCGTTTCCAGCGTGTAAACGTCGTGATGCACCGGCCTGCCATTCGTGTCTGATACCCAGGCATCGTTGAGAAGCCAGGCGCGTTCCTGAAGCTTGCCGGACCTGGCGTCGATGCGGCCGGTGAAATGATCGTCGGCGCCATACAGGAAGACGATGACATCCTCAAGGTTCTGGCCCTGATTGGCGACGCGCAGGGCGTGGATCACCGATTGCTTGTTCTCATCGCCCTGGCGCAGCCACAATCCGTTCTGCGACACCGAAAGCTGCGAGACCTCGCCTTTGACATAGCGCGCTTCCAGGCCCGCGAACTGGGCGAACATGCGGGCGGAAACCGGCGTGACGATCGTGACCGCGAAAACCCCGATCGCCACCGCGACCGCCAGTGGCGGCAGGAGGAAATCCCAAGCCGAGAAGCCGGCGGCCCGTGTCGCCACCAATTCCTGGCTGCGCGACAGCCGGGCAAACGTGAAAACACCGCCAAGCAGAATGGCGAAGGGCAGCATCTTCTGGCCCAGATCGGGCAGTTGCAGCAGCGTCATTCCGATCACGACCGCGGTCGAGACCCCATGACCGGCGGTGCGGTTCAACAAATTTACGATGTCGATGGAAAAGGCGAGTACCAGAAAAGCGCCGTAAACGACCGCGACGCCGAGCAGGAATTGCTTCGCCAGATAGCGGTACAGCGTCCAGGACCAACTCATGCCGGCACTCCCGCCGTGGCGCGGCGGCGCGCCAGGATGGCGCGGGGGCTGTAACCCATCAGAACCAGCAGCGCTCCGGCCACGCCCAGGAGCGGGAGCAGATAGAAGAGAATGTTCAGTCCTGGACTGCTGGAGGCAGGTCCCGCCAAACCATATCCCGCGATCCTGAGCGCGGCGGCGGCAAGTGACGCTCCGGTCAGTCGCATGGCGAGCGCGCCGCGCTGACGGCGGCCGCGCGTGATTGCTGCCAGGGCGATCATGGCGAAGGCCAGGCAATAAAGCGGCTGCGACAGCCGGTTATGCGCCTCCGCGAGATAAGCGCCGCGAATCCTCGGCGGCAGGGCGGGATCGGGATTCAGCAACTCGCCCAGAAAACGTTCGCTGGTCTGGCGCTGATTGGTGCGCATGGGACCTGAGAACTGATCCAGATCGATCACATCGCGCTGGAATTTCAGCACCGACAATTCCTTGCCGCCTTGCGCGCTCTGTTCAACGGTTCCATCCACCATGATCAGGCGGGCCCCTTGCGGCGTCTGCGCCAGCACACCGCGCTCCGCCAGATAGGTGAT
The DNA here is from genome assembly GCA_964461855.1 of uncultured Rhizobium sp. Classification (GTDB taxonomy): domain Bacteria; phylum Pseudomonadota; class Alphaproteobacteria; order Micropepsales; family Micropepsaceae; genus Rhizomicrobium. The sequence continues at coordinate 12,616 of CAYWWT010000027.1, forward strand.
GGGGCGCCGGACGTCCCGGCTGTCATGCACCAGAATGCCGCGGATCTGCCCGTCATTGCCCAACTGGCGGATAAAGACGGTCAGGCCGGGCGCTGGCGGGTTGAATTCGCCTTCGTTGAGCAGGGCGGCGCCGATATCGGCGCGGATATCGACGACTTTGGCGTTCAAGGCCCGCTGCCCGGCGGGCATCAGCCACAAGGCGCATGCCCAGGTGATCACCATCACCATTCCAGCGGCGAGGAAGACCGGCACCGCCAATTGGCGCAGGCTGAAGCCCGCCGACGCCATCACCACCAACTCGCTGTCGCCGTTCAGACGGGACAGTGTGAACAGCGTGCCAAAGAAAAACGCGATCGGCAGGATGATCACCAGAAGGCCGGGGAGGATCAGGACGGTGAGATAGATGAAGGTGGGAGCCGACTGCCCGCGATTGATCACCAGATCCAGAAGCCTGAGCGACTGGGTCATCAGAATGACGCAGGTGAGCAGCAGGGTCAGAATCGCTACCGGCGTCAGAATCTGGCCCAGCACATACCAGGACAGCTTCGGCAGTTTCCTGAGACCGCGGCTTGGCTGTTCGCGCTGCGGACCGTTATGCTGATCTTCTGTCATGTCGCTCCGGGAGCGGGCGCGGCCATCACGGACTTTCGCCCCTCTCACGATTCGACCTAAACTAGCATTGCTTTTCGGCCCTTCGCCAACCCGCAAATCCGGAGATATTCATGGAAATTTCCTTTGCCGCGCCGTCCTCCAAGGTTCAAGCGGGCGCATGGGTGGTGGCGGCGTCGGAAGGCAAGGTTCTGACCCCGGCAGCGGTCAAAGCCGACAAGGCAAGTGCCGGCGCCTTGAGCCGGGCTCTGAAGTTTTCCCGTTTCGCGGGAAAAGCGGGCGAGGTGATGGACGTGGTGGCGCCCGAAGCGTCCGGCGTTTCGCGGCTTCTTCTGGTCGGATTGGGCAAGCCGGCGGCTCTGGATGGCAAGGAACTGGAAGTGATCGCTGCCAAGATCGTCGCCAAGCTTGAGAGCATGGGAGAAACCGCGGCGACGTTCGAGATCGAGGTGCCCAAAGGCGCCAAGATCCGGGGCGGCGAGGTGGCGGCGCATCTGGCTTTCGGCGCCTGTCTGCGCGGTTACAGTTTCGACAAATACCGCACGCGCAATCTGGACGAATATAAGCGGCATCTGCAGGTGCTGAAACTGGCCACACCCGACGCCGCAGCGGCGCGCAAGGCCTGGCAAGGTCTGGAAGCGGTGGCCGACGGGGTCCTGTTCGCCCGCGATCTGGTGAACGAACCGCCGAACATTCTTTACCCTGCGGAATTCGCGCGCCGCGTCAAAGCGCTGTCCAAGCTCGGCCTCAAGGTCGAAGTGCTCGGCGAAGTGGAGATGAAGAAACAAGGCTTCGGTGCGTTGTTGGGCGTGGGGCAGGGCAGTGCGCGCGAGAGCCAGCTCGTGATCATGCAATGGAACGGCGCGCGCAAGAAGGGCGCCCCCGTCGCGTTCGTGGGCAAGGGCGTCTGCTTCGATACCGGCGGCCTGTCGCTCAAGCCCAGCGCGGCGATGATGGGCATGAAGGGCGATATGGGCGGGGCGGCAGCCGTGACCGGCACCATGATGGCGCTGGCGAGCCGCAAGGCCAAGGTGAACGCCGTGGGCGTGATCGGCCTGGTGGAAAACATGCCCGATGGCGGCGCGATCCGGCCCGATGACGTTCTCACCTCTTTGTCGGGCCAGACCATCGAAGTCTTGAACACCGATGCCGAAGGCCGCTTGGTGCTGGCCGATGCGCTGACCTACACCCAGCGCCGCTTCAAACCCGAATTCGTGATCGATCTTGCCACGCTGACCGGCGCCATCGTCCAGGCGCTGGGCTTCGAGCATGCAGGCGTTTTCTCCAACAATGACCGGCTTGTGAACCGGCTGCGGGACGCCGGGCGCGTCACCGGCGAGCGAGTCTGGCAACTGCCGCTGGATCCCGCCTATGACAAGATGATCCGCTCCAAGATCGCGGACGTGAAGAATATCGGCGGCGCCAATTCCGGCTCGATCACCGCCGCGCAGTTCCTCAAGCGCTTCATCGAGGACGGCACGGAATGGGCGCATCTGGATATCGCGGGCGTGGCCTGGCAGGACGGCGAGCAGAAGCCGATGATTCCAAGTTGGGGCACGGGGTGGGGCGTCAAGCTGCTCGACCAATTGGTGCGCGAGCATTACGAATCGTGACCGAAACGCTTTTCTATCACCTGGAGCGCCGCTCTCTCGAAGATGTCCTTCCCGGCCTGATCGAGAAATCGCTGACGCGCGGCTGGCGCGCGGTGATCAAGACCGACAGTTCCGAGCGCTCCGATGCTTTGGACAATCTGCTCTGGACATACGACGATCAGTCCTTTCTGGCGCATGCCCAATCCGGCGACGGCGAGGGTGCTCGTCAGCCTGTACTGATCACGGTGGAGGATGAAAATCCGAACGGCGCGCAGATTTTGTTCTGCATCGGCGGCGCGAGCCCCGCAGATTGGACCGGCGTGTCAGCGTTGACGCGCGTGGTGATGTTGTTCGACGGGCGGGATGCGGCAATGCTGGGCCAGGCACGATCCGCCTGGAAAGACGCCAAGGCTGCGGGACATGACGTGACGTATTGGAAGGAAGCGCCTTCCGGCAAATTCGAGAAACAGAATTAGGATTTTCCGTTTTGTTCGATCCCATCACCATCGGCATTTTCGTTATCAATCTGGCGCTGGTCTATCACGTCTTCCGCACCGGCCGTTCGCCGCTCTGGCTGGCGGCGCTGGGCCTGCTTTCGATTTCGGGATTTGTGATTGGCGGTCTGGCCATTCTGGCCAATTTCGCGCTGTGGGCGGCCTATGTCTTTTTCGCGATCCTGCCCGACATGTGGTCCAGCGCGCCGGCGCGCCGCTTCGCCGACAATATCGTGAACGCCGCCGACCCGGGCCGCGGCTATCGCGAGAAGCAGCGGCAGGTGACGATGGTCGGTTCGGTCGACGCCAAACGAGCCCTGGCGGAAGAATGCATCAAGATGGGCCGTTTCGCCGATGCCGTGGAATTGTATGAAAGCGCCATGTCGGGACCGTTGGGCGATAGCGATCCCACACTGCTGAAAGGGCTGGCACGCGCCAAGATGCTGTCGGGCGACGGCCCAGCCTCCGAAGCCCTTTATATTCGCCTCAAGAATGTGGATCCCGCCGCCTCCGATGCCGATGCGGAACTGGATTATGCGCGCGCGCTGGAATTGCAAAACAAGACCGAGGCTGCGGTTCATCAATATGAGATCGTCGTTCCGCGTTATCCGGGCGAAGAGGCGCGCTGCCGTTTTGCGCTTTTGCTTACGCGGCTGGGACGTCAGCCGCAGGCGCATCAGCTTTTTCGCGAAATCCTGGAATCTGTGAAAGGCGCGCCCAGCTATTACCGCCGTCGTCAGGCGGAATGGGTTCGCATCGCCCGCCAGAATTTGAAATAGATTTCACTCCCGGTTGCAGGCGCGGGCGATCAATCTTGCCAGCGCCGCGGTCTGGCGATGCCATTGCCGCACGGGAACCGCGGGATAGCCGGCCACCGTTTCGCCAGCTGCAATATCGCGCATCACGCCGCTTTTGCCCGCGATCTTGGCCCGATCACCGATGGTGAGGTGATCGCTGATGGAGGCGGCGCCCCCGACCATCACGTAATCGCCCAGCACGGTCGAGCCTGCGATTCCCGCCTGGCCGGCGAGAATGCAGCCCTTGCCCAGTTTCACATTGTGGCCGATCTGAACCAGATTATCGATCGCGCTCATTGCGCCGATCACGGTGTCGCCGAGCGAGCCGCGATCGATGGCGCAATTGCCGCCAATCTCGACATGATCCTCGATAATGACGCGACCGACCTGGAAGACGCGCATCGGTCCCTTGGGCCCTGGAACGAAACCGAAGCCTTCACCGCCTATCGACACATTTTCCGCGATATTCACATGCGCCCCGATCAGGGCGTGGCTGATACAGGTGTTGGCGCCGATCCGGGTGCCGTCGCCGATGGTGACGCCATCGCCGATCACGGCGTTGGGCGCTATACGGCAGCCCGCTCCGATCTGCACATTCTCGCCCACCACGGCGCCGCAGCCGATCGCAGTATCGGCACCGATGCTGGCGCTGGCGGCGACAAAGGCGCGGGGATGGATGAAACCGCGCGTCTGGCCGCTCGGATAAAAGAGTTTGCCGATGCGCGCGAAGGTGCAGCGGGGATCGTCGGCCAGAAGAAGCGCGCTGCCATTGTGGGGATAGGCGCTGAGCTTGCGGCTGGTCACGACCAGGCTGGCATGGCTGATCGCGAAAGCAGCGGCATGGCGGGAATCCCAGAAAACCGCGACTTCGCCCAAAGCCGCATCGGCCAACTCGGCAACATCGTGGACGAGTTCTTCCGCGCGGTCCCGATGAAGGAGTTCCGCTCCGACGCTCCCAGCGATCTGGCCCAACGAAAATGGACCCGCCGGCTGAAAAAAGCGGTTATCCGACATGCGTTCTCCGCATAGCCCTCCGTTGACGACGCTAACACAGATTGTGCGGTGGGAAACACAAATGATGCGGCGTTAACCCATTCGGCAGCTGTCAGCCCCCAGCCATCGCGCCTTCATACTCTTCCTGTGCGCAAACCCATTGGCTTTCGGCGGCGGCAAGTTTGCGCGCGGCATCGGCCCTCTTTTTGGAAACCGCGCTGCCTTTGGACGGATCGCGCGTGAACAACAGCGGATCGGACAAAGCGCGGTCCAGCTTCGCCAATTCGGCTTGCAGGGTGGCGATCTGCGATTCGGCCGATTCGATCCGGTCCCGCAGCGGCTTGAGTTCCCGGCGGCGTTCGGCGGCGTCGCGGCGTCCGGTTTCCTTGGTCGGTTTGGCTTCCGGCTCGATCCGCCGGGTAGGGCGGTTGTCGCCCGACAGCAGGAAACGACGGTAATCGTCGAGATCGCCTTCGAAGGGGGCGACTTTGCCGTCCGCCACCAACAGGAGGCGATCGGCGGTGGCTTCGATCAGGCGGCGGTCATGGCTGACCAGAATTACCGCACCGTCGAAGTCGTTGAGCGCGGTGAGGAGCTCATTGCGCGCATCGATATCGAGATGATTGGTGGGCTCGTCCAGGATCAGAAGATTGGGCTTGTCCAAGGTCGCCAGCGCCAGCATCAGCCGCGCCCGCTCGCCGCCCGACAATTGTCCCACCTTGGTGAGCGCCTTGTCGGACGAAAAACCGAAACCGCCCAACTGTCCGCGCACCTGTTCGAGGGTGAGTTTGGGCCGCAGGCGCGACAGGGTTTCTATCGGCGTTATGCCGGTGTCGAGTTCTTCCTGCTGGTGCTGGGCAAAATAGCCGACCGTGAGCTTGCGGGCGCGCACAAACTCACCGCCCATCGCCTCCAATTTGCCCGCCAGCAATTTCGCCAAGGTCGATTTTCCGTTGCCGTTCTTGCCCAGAAGAGCGATGCGGTCCTCGGGATCGAAGCGAAAGGAAAGTCCCGTAAGAATGGGCTTTCCTGGCTCATAGCCGACACTGGCCCGGTCCATGGTGATCAGGGGCGGACTGGCGGGCGTGGCCTCCGGAATCCGGATCGGCGCGACATGCTCGTCCACCGGAACATCCACCACCGCCATCTTGGCCAGCATCTTCATGCGGCTCTGGGCCTGGCGCGCCTTGGAGGCCTTGGCCTTGAACCGATCCACAAAGGCCTGCATGTGCGCGCGGGCCGCGTCCTGCTTCTTGGCGAAGGCGACATCGAGCGCCCGCTTGGCGGCGCGGGTCTCCACGAAGATGTCGTAATTGCCGGTGTAGAGCGCGACCTTGCCGCGTTCGAGATGCAGGATGAATTCGCATGCGGTGTTCAAGAGATCGCGGTCATGGCTGACGATGACGATGGTACCGCGGTATTTCTGAAGGAAGTTCTCCAGCCACAGCACGCCTTCCAGATCGAGATAGTTGGTCGGTTCGTCCAGCAGCAGAAGGTCGGGCGCCGAGAAAAGGATCGCAGCCAGCGCCACGCGCATGCGCCAGCCGCCGGAAAATTCCTTGCAGGGGCGTAATTGATCTTCAGCGGAAAAGCCCAGGCCGGCCAGAATTTCGGCGGCGCGAGCGGGCGCGGTATAGGCGTCGATGGCGTCCAGCCGCGCGTAAATGTCGCCCAGCCTGTGGCCGTCAGTCTCATGTTCGGCTTCGGCCAAGAGCCCGGTGCGCTCGGTATCGGCTTCCAGCACGGTGTCGATCAGGCTGACATCGGTGCCCGGCGCTTCCTGCGCGACCGCGCCGACCCGCCAGGCGTTGGGCCAGCTCACTTGTCCATCATCGGGTTGAAGTTGGCCCAATATCACCTTGAACAAGGTGGATTTGCCCGCACCGTTGCGGCCCACCAGACCGATGCGCCGGCCGGCAGGCAGATTGGCGGTGGCGCCGGACAGGATTTCCCGCCCCGCGATCCGCACCACGATGTTGTCGATTGCCAGCATTGGACGGCCTTATAGCTTTTCGTGGCGGCCCAGCAAGGCCGAGGCGCGGGCATCGCTTGCTCTTGGGCTTGGTCTTGGGCCTGGCCTTGCCCTTTGCCCAAGCCCATTGCATAAGGCGCCCGTTTTTCAATATCTGGAGTTCCCTCATGGCCGTCGAGCGCACCCTTTCGATCATCAAGCCGGACGCGACGCGCCGGAACCTGACCGGCAAGATCGTCGCCAAGTTCGAGGACGCTGGCCTGCGCGTCGTCGCCAGCCGCCGTATGCGCCTGTCTCAGGCCGATGCCGAGGCCTTTTATGGCGTCCATCGCGAACGCCCTTTCTTCGCCGATCTGGTGAAGTTCATGGTC
>CAYWWT010000028.1:0-19033 GCA_964461855.1 uncultured Rhizobium sp.
CTCTTAATCAGCGGGTCGTAGGTTCGATTCCTACATCACCCACCAAATAACGCGTTGAAACCAATCAACTTTCGAATAATCGCGAGAACCGGGCTATTTTGGCTTATGGCCAAAAAAGCGAAATCACCCATAACGGGCGGCATACCGGCAGAAACGGCACGGGATCGATACCAATCGAGTCCCCCGGATCCGCTGACGCATCAAGGTCGCGACGGCCTCCGATCCCCTTCTCGGTAACTGTGCGGGTATATGCACCAAAATCATTTTCGTGTGCGGAATTCCGCTCAACGCGCGCTGCGTTGCGAGGTGGGCTTATCGGCTAAGCATTTAGAAATTCAAGGTAAAAGCGGTTTTTGATGCCCCTTGTGGGCCGGAGTTGCTTTCGGCGCGCAATCTACGCCTCAATCCAAGCCTTGGGTGCGTAGGGCATGGACTGAAAGCAAGACCGAATGGATGGCTTCCGGCCCTCACATGGGGAAGAGCACCTTTCACTAGCGCAACTCTTCACGATAGGCGTTGGCCCGTCCAGCTCCCACACGGTCGGTCCCATGCGCGCGGGACGGCTCTTCCTTGAGCAGATCTCAGAGCGTATTGCGCAACTGACCCGCCTGGAATGCGACCTCTACGGCTCGCTCGCGTTGACCGGAGTGGGGCATGGCACGGACGGCGCGGTGCTTTTGGGGCTGTCGGGCGAGACGCCTGAGTTGGTCGACGTCGACCTTGCGCCCGAGATCGTCAACCGCATACGCACGACCCACCGGCTGATGGTTGGTGGTCGATTCCCTATCAAGTTCGTGCCGAGTGCTGACCTGAGAATGAGAAAGGGCGTGTTTCTGCCCGGTCATTCGAATGCGATGGTTTTCACTGCCATGTTTTCTGACGGCGGGTCGTTCCAGCAAGAATTTCATTCCATCGGCGGTGGGGAGGTCGTAACCGTGGGCGCCGAACGGCCGCGGCGCCCCAATGTCGAACCGAGATACGGCTTCCGTTCCGCCGCCGAACTTTTGGAGCTTGCCGATCAGGCGAGCATGAGCATCGACGACGTCGTGCGCGCAAATGAGACCGCCTGGCGCGCGCCCGAGGAAACCGACGCGATTGTCGATGCGATCCTGATGGCGATGGGTGCCAGCATTGATCGAGGCTGTGTTCGGGAGGGAATACTTCCAGGTGGGCTTGAAGTTGCACGCCGCGCGCCCGGCATTTTCAAAGCCTTGTCTGCGAAGACGTCGGCGCAGCAATCATCGTCCGATATGTTCGACTGGGTGAGCCTGTGGGCTCTTTCCGTCAACGAGGAAAATGCCGCGCATGGGCGCGTGGTAACGGCGCCGACGAACGGAGCGGCCGGCGTGATCCCCGCCGTGCTGCGCTATTACAAAACCTTCATCCCATCGGCTGATCACCAGGGAGCGAGGGATTTCATCTATACGGCAGCGGCGATTGGGTTCCTTTACAAGAAGCGCGCCTCGATCTCGGCGGCCGAGATGGGGTGCCAGGGAGAAGTCGGCGTCGCGTGCTCCATGGCGGCGGCAGGACTCGCAGGCGTTCTCGGCGGCACAAATCTCCAGGTCGAGAACGCCGCCGAAATCGGCATGGAACATAGTCTGGGCCTCACTTGCGATCCCGTCGGTGGACTGGTGCAAATCCCGTGTATCGAGCGAAATACCCTGGGGGCGATCAAGGCGATAAGCGCCGCACATCTGGCGATGCATGGCAATGGCGAGCATCACGTCTCGTTGGATGCCGTCATCGAGACGATGCGGCAGACAGGAAATGATATGAGCACGCGGTACAAAGAAACCAGCCTTGGAGGCTTGGCCGTCAACGTTCCGGTTTGCTGACAAAGGCGGAAATAAACGGGTGCGTACTATCGCAGGGGCGGGCAGCTGGACCAAAAAATAGTGCGCAAGAATATGCGGGAGGGAAAAATGATCATTTCTGTTTGCTTCCAAGCAATACAAAGAGCTGCGCGCTGGAGGCTGCTGGCGTCGATGGTCCTGTTGGGACCGACGCCTGTTTTTGCACAAGGCACCCACGGCGAAGCGCCGCCCGCCCCGAACAACACGGGTCCAGTCGCCACGGCCCCCGCCGCGGCCCGAAATATCACCATCGTGCCGCAGGGCGAGATGGGCGCCGGCACGGAAGGTCGGATGTGGGCCGCCCCGCCGGTGCCGCCTGCGCCGCGGCCGGCGCCTTACAAGCTCAACATCACCGAACATGTGAAGATCGCGATGCGCGACGGCGTCAAGTTGGACGCGCTCCTCTACGTACCGGTGCGGAGCAAACCCGCGGGCTGCATTCTCGTCGCCGATGGTTATGGCTGGAGCTATGATCCGCGTGACCGGCGCTTCGCCGAACAGGATGGCTACGCGGTTCTGAATGTGAGCTATCGCGGCATCTTCCAGTCCGAAGGGGAGGCCGGTCTGTATGACCATTTCGGCGAGGACGGCTACGATCTTGTCGAATGGATGGCCAAACAGCCCTGGTGCTCGGACGGTCATGTTGGGATTTTCGGCTCATCGCTGCCGGGCATCGCGCCCTGGCAGATCGCCAAGACTCTGCCGCCGCACCTGAAGGCCATTGCGCCCGATGTCGCTTGCGCGGATTGCTACAACTATCTCTGGTACCCAGGCGGCGCGCTGCCGGGCCCGGGCCGCGAAGAACGCGGCGACCATGAATATCTGGCCGCGATCAAGCACCGCGACCGCGACGCGTGGTGGGACAAGCAGATCGTGGACAACAAGGCGCTCGCCGCCATCGCCAAGAGCGGCATGGGGGTGATGGTCTCGGGTGGTCTGCAAGACTACATCACCCCGGGCAACCTCCCCGCGTTCACCACGGTGCATGAAGCCGGCGGCGCCGCCAGGCTCCTGGTCGAATCCGGCGCGCATTTCGGCGCCCGCACCAGTGTGATCGGCCCGTGGCATCATGAGACCCATATGGATCTTTTCTTCGCTCATTATCTTCGCGGCGAGAAAAATGCGTGGAGCAACGGCAAGACCTACAAGGGTGACGCGCTTATCTGGATCATGGGTGCCAATAAGTTCCGTTGGGAAAAGACCTGGCCGATCCCGGACACGCGCTATACCAAGCTTTATCTGCGCGCCAAGCCGAGCGGCACGATCAAGGCACCTGCCAGGCGCGGCGCGCCCAGCGACGATCCGGAGGCCGGGAAAAGCAAGGTAAGCGACGGCTCGCTGAGCTCTGCTCTGCCGGCCGCTGATGAACCTTCGATGGTCTATCGCTATTTCCCGGAGACGGGGCCCTTCCTGGAAGCCATGCGGACCGCCGCCGAAGGTTGGCCCAAGGTCGACGAGACCGCAGATGAAACCAAAACGGCGTCCTGGACCACGGACCCGCTGACCGTGCCCACCGAGGTTACCGGCAACATCGTGTTCGACTTCTCCGCTTCCTCGACGAGCCCGGATACCGACATCGTGCTGATGGTTACGGATGTCGGGCCGGACGGCACCTCGCACTATGTGTCGTCGGGCGTCATCAATGCTCCGCGCTACCCGGATGCGTCGGCGCCGGACCCGCTGAAGCCCGGCGAGGTTCGGAGCTACAAAATCACAGCGCAACCGATCGCGTATGTGTTCCAGCCGGGCCACCGCGTCCGCTTTTCGGTCGCCGGCGGCGAGACGCCCGCCCCCGGTCAACGCGGGGCGCAGGGCCCGGGCAAGAATGCTTATTATTCCCAGGTCACTATCCTGCAGGATGCCGCGCACCCCGCCTCGATGATGATCCCGATCATCGGAACGGGCCGTTTGACGAGCGAGGTCGCGTCAGGGCGGTAAGCGCAAGGAGGAGGTGGGCCTCCTCCATTTCACATCCGACCCCGATTCAGCGCATGAGCTGTCGCCCCGGACGAGATGTGCCACTGGACGCACACACTGGTCCTTTTCGTGTGCGGATTTCCGCTCAAGACCTGTTGCAGGCATGAGGCCAGGATCGGCGTAACACTATGAAGTAATTTAATTTATACGCCACTTCCGCGAGCCCTTGGGAGTTGGTTGCACCTCCCGGCAAACAGCGTGCAAGGTTTGGATGTTGGATGGGGCAAGCCAGGGAAGGGATCTGTGAGCATTGACATTCTAACCCGGCCTCGGGATGCCGAGCTCGCCCAGACGACACCAACGGCACGGGTGGCTGCGGCCGCCGCGCAATAAGATCAAACCCTGGGAATCGAGGGGGACGTTAAAATGCAAGCTCAGATCAATAAGAAGGCGCGGGCGAGTGGGCGGGATTTCTTGGCCGGCGCCTTTTTGGGAGCCGTTCTGGTCTCCATGGCCGTGCCGGCTTACGCCGCCACGCCGCCTGAAGCCTGGACGGCCCCGACCATCGCGGTCGTCGGCGGTCGCATCATCGATGGCTACGGCCAGGCGCCGATCGAGAACGGGACGGTGTTGATCAAGGGCGAGCGCATCGTCGCCGTCGGCTCGAAAGCGGAAGTGCCAGTTCCGGCCGATGCCAAAATCATCGACGCCAGCGGACGCACCGTGATCCCGGGCATGATCGAACCGCACGCCCATCTGATTACCCTGGGTCATGGCGACTATCCGCGCTGGTTCAAGTGGCTGGACGATCACAAAGACAAGTATCCGCTCGAAAAGATCATGGAGATCTCGGCGCGGCAGTTGCTGGCGTCGGGCGTAACCACAGCGGTGGACCTCGGCGCGCCGCTGGAGCCCAGCCTGCAGATCCGCGACCGCATCAACAAGGGTGAGGTCATGGGGCCGCGCCTGATGGTTTCGGGGCCGTGGATCATAGAGAAAGCCGCCATTTTCCCGGCGGCGTCCTCGCGCGTGGTCGGGCATTCGGTCGAAGCTGCCGCCAAGGCGACCCAGGCCAACATCGATGCCGGCGTCGACATTATAAAAGTGCATATGGGCATCAATGCCGAGCAGTACAAAGCGATCACCGACGTCGCGCACAAGGCCGGCATCCTGGTGACCGCCCACATCAATGACGAGGATGATATCTGGAATGCGTTGAAGGCCCATGTCGACATTCTGCAGCATGTCGGTTCCGCTTCGCGCCCGACCTATAGCGATGCTCTGGTGAAGGCAGTCGTGAACAGCAACACGGCGGTCGTGCCGACTGCCGCCAGCTCCGGTTCGCTGCCTGCGACCGTGAAATTCCCGGAACGTCTGCAAGACCCGATCCTGAAGGCCCTCACGCCCCCGGACATCTGGGCGGAAATGCAGGACTCTTTCAAGAATTATCGCCGCTTGGCCTACTTCGGTAACCCGGAAAAAGCCGATGTTCTGCGGGCGGCTTCGCTGAAGCAGTGGCTGTTCTCGGGCGCCGTCTTCGGCGTCGGCACCGACAATGGCGTGCCGCTCACCTTCCACACCGATGCGCTGTGGATGCTGGGAAAAATCTACACCAGCCTGGGCGTCTCGCCGATGTGGGTCATCGACCACATGACCCGGATCAACGCCAGAATCCTCCGCAAGAAGGACGTCGGCACCATAGAGCCGGGCAAATACGCCGATCTGGTCATCCTCCGCGGCGACCCGCTGAATGATCTGTCCGCTCTGGCGAATGTCGAAACCGTCATCAAGAATGGCGAAGTCTACAAGGGTGGCCTCACCCTCTCGTTCGAAGACCAGGACGGGCAACCGAAATGAAGGCGCTGAAAACAGCCGGCCTCGCCTTCGGTCTCGCCCTCCTGGCGACAGCCGCAAGTGCCCAGTCGAAGGCGGATTGGGCGCATTTCGGCGGCGACATCGGCGACACCAAATACTCGGCGCTGGATCAGATCAACGCGAAAAATATCAAGCGCCTGAAGATCGCTTGGCGCGCGCCGGCCATCGATCCGGCGGTGCTGACCGAAAACCCCGCTCTGGTGCTTTCCAACAATTTCCGTGATGCGCCGCTGGTTGCCGATGGCGTTATGTATATCAGCGATCAGGACGGCCAGGTCGAAGCCCGCGATCCGGGCAACGGCAAGGTCCTCTGGCGTCAGCCCGGCTTCGAGGGCGACGGCCCGGTCAAGGCCGTCTATTCCAGCCGCGCGATTGCATTGTGGGGCAAGGGAGATGGCGCCCGTATCGTCACCGCGCGAGGCTCCTATCTCTATCTGCTCGACGCCAAAACCGGCGCCTATATCCGGGATTTCGGCGACAATGGCCGCGTCGATCTGCGGGAAGACCCGAAGAATACGTACGCCTGGAACGCACCGTCCCCGATCGTCGTCAAGGACGTCATCGTGATCGGCGGTCAGCCGGTCGCTCTCGGCGTTGCGGATTTCAATCTGGCCTCGCTGGCCGGCGATATCCGCGGCTACGATGTGCGCACGGGCAAGCTGCTCTGGACTTTCCATACTGTGCCGCACGAAGGCGAACCGGGCACGGAAACCTGGGAAAACGAATCCTGGCGCAAGGGCGGCAAGACCAAGGATTGGACGGGGTTCAGCGCAGACGAGAAGCTGGGCTATGTCTATGTGCCGCTGAGCGCGGCCGCCAACGATTATTACGGCGGGGCGCGCCCTGGGGATGCTCTTTACTCCGACTCTCTCGTCGCCCTGGATGCGAAGACCGGCAAGAAGGTCTGGCATTTCCAGACCGTGCATCACGATTTGTGGGATTACGACCTGCCGACACCACCGATGCTGGCGGACATCAAGGTCAACGGCCATATGCGCAAGGCGGCCATCCAGGTCACCAAGACGGCGCAGGTGTTTGCTTTCGACCGCGCGACCGGCGAGCCGTTGTTTCCGATCGTGGAGACGCCCGTTCCGGCATCCACTATCCCAGGTGAAAAGGCCGCGCCGACGCAGCCTATTCCGGTCAAGCCGAAGCCCTTCGACCGGCAGGGCCTCAGCGAAGATCAACTGATCGATTTTACCCCGGCGCTGCACGCCGAAGCGGTCGAGATCATGAACCGCTATGTGCATGGCGGCATCTTCACGCCACCATCGCTGAAGGATCCAAACGGCAAGCAGGGCACGCTCTATCTGCCCGGCTGGGTCGGGGGGGCCAATTGGACTGGTGCGGCGCTCGATCCGGAAACCGGCGTGATGTACGTCCCCTCTGTCAGCGTGCCCTGGCTTGCGGGTCTGCAGGCCGATGGCAAGGGAAGCTATCGCCGCGGCCGGGAAGCCAGCCTTTATCTCGACGGCCCGCAGGGCCTCCCGCTGGTGAAGCCGCCCTATGGCAGGATCACCGCGATCGATCTGAACACCGGCGATCATGTGTGGATGGTGCCCAATGGCGATGGCCCCCGCGATCACCCACTGCTGAAAGACCTCAACCTTCCGCCACTGGGTCAGCCGGGCCGGGCCGCTCCGCTTCTGACGCGTTCGTTCCTCTTCATGGGCGAGGGCGACATGGTCGGCATCAGCATGCCGAAATTCAGCGGCGGCAACATGTTCCGCGCCTATGACAAGAAGACCGGAAAAGTCGTGTGGCAGATAGACCTGGGCGCCGGCACGACGTCTCCCCCGATCACCTACATGTACAAAGGCAAGCAATACATCGTCGTTGGCGTCGGCGGCGCGAAGCATCCCGCCGAACTTGTGGCGATGAGCCTCGAATAGCGGTCAACATGACAATCTCAGGCGTCAACGCAGAACACACATGATCGTCGCGGAGGGACTATGACTCGTAAATCTCGCCTGGCCCTGTCGGTCGCAGTCTTGGCGTCTGTTCCTTTCGCCGCATTTGCCCAACAGGCTCTCACAAGAGATGGGCGGCCGATGCCCACCGGTACCCCCGGCGTCACCCAGCCGCTTACGGCAGCCCAGATTGCGCGCGAAAATCCGCCCAACGTCCTTTCCGGCGCCGCGGTCGACAAGCCTGTTGTGCTGAAGAGCGAGGGTGGGATGTCCATCCGGGTCGTCAAGCTGGCGGAAGGCCTGTCTCATCCGGATGGCCTTGTGTTCCTTCCCGACGGACACACCATGCTCATCACGGAACGCGCCGGACGTCTGCGCGTGGTCAAGGATGGCGTGCTCGACCCGACCCCCGTATCCGGCCTGCCGGATATGGATCATGTCGCGCTGGGCGGCCTGCAGGACGTGGTACTGCATCCCGACTTTGTGAAAAACCATCTTCTGTACATCTCGTACTCAAAGAACCGGGAACCGCAATTGGGCACGACCCTTGCGATCGCGCGCGCCAAGTATGATCAGGGCCGATTGACGAACGTGAAGGAAATACTCGTCACGGATGCCTGGGAAAGCCCGCTCGGCACCTATGGCGGGCGGATGATCTTCGGGCCCGACGGGATGCTTTATATCAGCGTCGGCGACCGGGACGGCACCACGTCAAACGATATCTCCAGCGCCCGCCCGCAGGTGCAAAACCTTGCCAGCCATATCGGCAAGATTCTTCGTGTTCGCGACGACGGTTCGGTCCCGCCCGACAACCCCTTCGTGAAAGACCCGAAGGCGAGGGGCGAAATCTACAGCTATGGACACCGCAATGTGTACGGCATGGCGTGGGACCCGAAGACCGGCAAGATGTGGACATCCGAGTTCGGCCCCTTCGGCGGGGACGAAATCAATCTGGAACTTCCCGGGCACAATTATGGGTGGCCGCTGGTGTCCTTGGGCCGGAATTATTCCGGCCATCTCGTCTCGGACCAGCCATGGCATCGCGACGGTATGGACGATCCGGCGTATTTCTGGAATCCGACCTTCAATCCCGAGAACATGTTCTTCTATACCGGCGACAAATTCCCCCGTTTGAAGGGCAGGCTGATCGTCGCGGGCGCCGGATCCAAAAAGATTCTTCAGATGACGGTTCGCGACGACGACTTCATTGCGCAGGGCGATACGATGCTGCACGAACTCAATGTGCGCTTCCGGGATATCCGGCAAGGCCCGGATGGAGACATCTATGCTCTGACCGAGGGCCGGCTGCGGGGCCCCAAAGACACGGACGGCATGCTGCTGCGGCTTGAACCGCCCGGCGCCGCGGCCGCCCCTGTCTCTGCCGGTGCCGCCAGCGCGGCAGCTTCCCCCAACCGTTGAGTCCGGCGTGCGGACGGCGTCTCAAGTTCGGAGTTAGATCAATGGGGCTTTTTCGCCTTGCATCGTTTGCAGCAATTTCCATAACGGCCATCTGCGGGTGCGCGCACGCCCAGGAATTGCCGGAAGGTGCAGGCAAAGCAGCGGTTCAAGCTGCCTGCACACAATGCCATGGCGTCGATGTCATAACTCGCCAGCCGCGATCGCGCGACGATTGGACGGACGTGGTCGCAAACATGGTCGGCAACGGCGCGCAGCTCAGCGACGACGATTACAATCTGGTGATCGAATATCTCGCCACGAATTTTGGACCCGCAAGCCAGAACGGGCCCGCAAAGAGTCCCTCGACCACCATGGCGCCGGTGGGAAAATCGAGGAATTGACGTGAGAATTCTGAAACCGATCTACATGCAGGTGCTGCTTGGCATCGTGTTCGGTACCCTTGTGGGCTGGTTGTGGCCGCAGGTCGGTATCAGCCTCAAACCTCTGGGCGATCTTTTCATCGCTTTGATCAAGCTGGTCATCGGTCCGGTGATTTTCTGCACGGTCGCCGCCGGCATCGCGCATATGGGCGACCTCAAGGCGCTCGGCCGGGTGGGCTGGAAATCGCTGGCCTATTTCGAAATCATCTCAACCTTCGCCCTCGTCATTGGCGTCGCCGCCGCCACCCTGCTGCACCCCGGAGCCGGATTCAACATCGACCCCGCCACATTGGATCCGAAGATCGCCGCGAGCTATGTGGGCAAAGCGCATGACATGACAGCGGTCGATTATATCATGCATATGGTCCCGGTCAGCTTCTTCGCGCCGTTGGCCAATGGCGACATTTTGCAGACTTTGGTCATCGCCATATTCACCGGCGTCGTTTGCGTGCGGTTGGGCGATACCGGCGCCCGCATCGGTCAAGTGCTCGAAAGCGCGTCGAAGATCTTCTTCGGTATCATCCACATCGTCGTCAGGGCGGCGCCGCTGGCTGCATTCGGCGCCACGGGCTTTACCATCGGCAAGTATGGCATCACGGCCCTGGTGCAGTTGGGTGCCCTGGTCGGGGTGTTTTACCTCACCTCAATCCTGTTCATCGTCAGCGTGCTGGGCACGGTGGCGTGGGCCTCGGGCTTCTCGATCTTCCGCTTCATCGCCTATATCCGCGAAGAGCTGCTGGTCGTGCTGGGCACCTCATCCTCGGAGACGGTGCTGCCCCAGATCATGGAAAAGATGGAGCGCCTGGGTGCTTCCAAATCCGTCGTCGGCCTTGTCGTGCCGGCGGGCTACAGCTTCAATCTCGACGGTACCAACATCTACATGACCCTGGCGACGCTGTTTCTAGCCCAGGCGACCAACATCCACCTGACCTTCATCCAGATCGCCACGCTCCTGATCGTCGCCATGCTGACGTCCAAGGGTGCAACAGGGGTCACCGGCGCCGGCTTCATTGTGCTGGCCGCGACCCTGGCTGCCGTGCCGGACATTCCTGTCGCTGCCCTTGCCGTGCTGGTCGGCGTCGACCGTTTCATGAGTCAGTGCCGCGCTCTGGTCAATCTGGTCGGCAACGGCGTGGCGACGCTTGTGGTCGCCGCTTGGGAGAAGCAGCTCGACCGCGAAAGGCTTAAACGCGAGCTCCTTGCCGGTCCCGCCGCGGCTGAGGCTGCCGAACTTGTTCAGCCGGCTATCGAGTCCCTGGCCGCCGGCGCCCGGTCGCATCGCCCCAAGCGCGCCTAGCGGTCATGCGATCAGCGCGCGGTGAAAACCGGCGGACCTGGCAGCACGGTGCCGCAAGCTTGTATGGAATGGCGCGCGCGAAGCTGCGATTTCACTTCTTGCCGCGATAATCCGAGATGCGTATGCCATGCCGGCTCAGCTTGTCGTAGAAGGTCTTTCTCGGCAATTTCAGTATTTCCATGGATCTCTTCGCATCGCCTTGATACCGGCCCAGTATCTCCTGGATCAGTTCCGCCTCGAACTGATTGGTTCGCTCTGCCAATCCCGGGGTTGCGTTACCGGTCGTGTTCGAATCCTCTTCCGGATCGAGGCCCAGCGCAAAGCGTTCGGCGAAACGCTCCAATTCCCGGACATTTCCCGGCCAGTCGTGCCGTTGAAGGTGCATGTGGGCGGCCATGGTCAGTCTTGGAACCGGCCCCTTGATGCGGGCGCAAGCAGCCAGAAGAAAATGCTGGAAAAGAAGGCGGATGTCGGCGCGCCTCTCTGAAAGAGGCGGGACATGCAGCGTGACGCCGCTGAGCAGATAGAAAAGGTCCGCCCGGAAAGTTCCATTCTGAACCGCTTCCCGGAGGTTTTCCCGTGAGGTTGCGACGATGCGCAGATCGAGCGGCTTGGGCTCGCTTTCACCGCGCGGCCAGCACTCCCGGGTTTCTATGAAGCGAAGAAGGATGGCCTGCTGCTGCAAGGAAAGAGAACCGACATCGTCGAATAAAATCGTTCCCCGATGCGCTCTTTCGAGATGGCCGACGGAGCGCTTCGCGGTGTAGTGCTGTGGCGGCACCTTTTCCGCGGACATGCTGCCAAACACCTCCGCATGGAAATTTTCTTCGGAAAGGGATGCGCAGCTTATTTGCACGAACGGCTTGGCCTTTCGATGGCTCAAGCTGTGTAGCGATCGGGCCGCGGTCTTTTTACCTGTGCCGCTTTCGCCGGTGATGAGGACGTCCACATCGGCTTCGGCAACCTGGGAAAGCGTCTGGCGAAGCGCGTCCATCACCATGCTCTCGCCCACAAGCGCGGTCTTCGCGTTGCTATGACCGGCGTGAAGTCTGCGCAGGTTCCGGTTTTCGATGACCAATTCCCTTTTTTGAGATGCGCGGCCCAGGGATGCGATCAATTCGGCAGCCGCGAATGGCTTTATCAGGAAGTCATAGACCCCGTCCTTCAATGCCTGAACGGCCATAGGGACATCCCCATGGCCGGTCAGCAGCAGGACTGGCAATTCCGGATCAAGCTCGTGTACATGTTTGAAGAGGCTCAGGCCATCCATGTTGGGCATGCGGACGTCGCTAACGACAACCCCATCGAATTCACGTGTTATGTGACGTATCGCTTCGGCACCGCTCAAAAAGGCCTGGACGGCAAAGCCGGCCAATTCGAGTGCCTGAACCTGCGCATCGAGAAAGTCCCTATCGTCGTCAATCAGGATAACGCGCGGTGAGATTTCGGTATTGGGATGATCGGAGATTGTCACGGCTATACCTTTTTCAATTTTACTGTAAACGTGGCCCCGTTCTTGGAGCTTTCGGCCTTCAGCTCGCCACCAAGGTCCCGGACAATGTCGTGAGCGATCACCAGCCCGAGACCGAGGCCGTTTTCCTTGGTGGTCGTAAATGGGGTGAAAAGGGCATCGGCGACATCGGGCGGCAGGCCGGGCCCATTGTCGATGATGCGGATGAGAGCCCAATCCGATTCAACGGTAACCGATATTCTGATCTGTGGGCGGGCCGAGCCTTCAAGAGCCTCAAAAGCATTTTGCAACAAATTCACGAGCACTTGCTCGAGACGAATTCGGCCGCCAATGACCTGCAGCTTCGGATCGAAAGGATCGCGAACAAGCTTGACTCTGTTTTCCCGCAATCGCGATTGGTTGAGCAGGATGGCCGAGCTAAGCGAATCCTTCAGAGAGATAGGTCCAGTTTCCCTGTTGCCTTTTCGGGAAAAAGCGCGAAGCTCCCGCGTTATATGGCCAATTCGCTCATTGAGACGCACGATGTTGTCCAGATTCTTGCCAATCAGATTCGGCGCCTTGCCATCTTTTCGCCCTAGCAGCGCTATGCAGTTATCGGCGAGAATGCGAATTGCGCCGAGAGGTTGATTGATTTCGTGAGCCACGCCGGCGGTAATTTGACCGAGTTGAGCCAGCTTATTTGCCTGCACCAGATCGGCCTGAAGCTCGTTCAAGCGCCCTTCAGCTTGTTGCCGTTCGGATATTTCTTTTGAAAGAAGGCTATTTACCGCGCTCAACTCTTGGGTTCGCCGGGCGACGTCTTGCTCCAACCGTATCCGGTAGCGTGCTTCGGCGTTGGCCCGCTCGGCAATATGCTTCCGGCGGCGGGACAGCCAAAGCAGGGATATTGCCAGGAGCATTTCAGCCAAGACTGTGATCAACGCGGCGGCCCGGGCGGAACTGAAAGCGTCATTTAATGAGCTGTACATTGTCAGCGTCCACCCGGATATCGATGCGGGCAGCGAAGTTACGATGGTGCCGGGGGACGGCTGCGGCAATTTGCGGAAGCGCTGCTTCGGGATGCTGGTCAACAGAATTTGATCGGCGGTGTTCGTAACGAAGGTTTCCGTGGACCTGCCGCGCCACGATGCCTCCATTTCGTCGAATTCCACTTTAACAACGACCACGCCGGATGGACCCGCGCCATTTTCGATCCGATGCGAGAAATAAAAGCCTGGGTGCTTGCTGACCGAGCCAAGCGCAAACTGTTCGGCTTCACCGCGTTTCAAAGCTCCGGAAAAATACTGGCGGAAGCCGAAATTCTGCCCAACGAATGTGTCGGGTTCGGCATAGTTGCTCGCCGAGAGAGTGCGACCGTGTTCGTCGATGACATAAATGACCGCGCCGCGGGTGGCGTGTTGGAGCGTTTCCAGCTTTTTTGAGATTGCCAGGGAATGCTGCGGTGATGGATTTCTAACGGATTCGATCAGATCAGCATCCATCGCGAGGATCACCGGCACCGATCGTTGTTTTTCCAGTTCGCTCTTTAAGACTGCGGCTTGCAGTTGCGCTTCTACTTTCGCTTCCGAGACAAGTATTTTCGCTTCGCGCTCGTAGACGACGCCATAAGCAGTTAGCGCGATCAACGAGGCAGCCAAAAGCAGCAGCAATAATGCGATCCAACGCCATGCCGGTTTGGCGGAAGGTGATGACTCATCCAGTGCGACGGCTGTCATCGGAATCCTGTCTTGGTTGTGTGGGAATCCGCACAGGCCGACAATTCCGTTAGGCGGAAATAGTAACAATCCGGGATCTTCGCGGACCACACACGCTGAAGAATCAACACCTTAAGCAATGTCGCGCCTCGAATTGCACGGGTCGCTTCGCTGAATACTCTTACCCCTCGGATAGAAGATCAACGGTCAAACCGGAGCGTCGATAAACAAAACGTCGAGAGGGGGTTTCATGTTTGGTGTGCGTAGCAAGCTTGTCTTGCTGACTAGCGTTGCTTTGTTGGGGCTGCAGTATTCTTCGGAAGCCTGGGCTCAAACCAAAGCGTCCGATGCCAACGAAACGGTGATCGTTACCGGTTCAAGAGGCAAAGAAAGGACCGTTACGTCCAGTGCGACCCCGATCGATGTGCTCAAAGGCGCGGCGATCGAGCAGGCAGGACAAGGAAGCGTCCTGAACGCGCTAAATACCTTGATTCCGTCCTTCATTCAGCCGGCAATCCCGGGCGGATCGACCGCAACGGTGATTCATACCGGCGGTTTGCGCGGCCTCAATCCCGACCAGACCCTGATTTTGGTGAACGGCAAGCGGCGCCACAAAACGGCGCTCATAAATGCCGCTTCGTCGCTCTATAACGGATCGGTCCCCGTCGATCTGGACCTTATCCCGCAATCGGCCATCGATCATGTCGAAGTTCTCAGGGATGGAGCGGCGGCCCAATACGGCTCGGATGCGATCGCCGGCGTGGTCAATTTCATCCTGAAAAAGGACACCAGCGGCGCTCAGCTGAGTGCGAGCGCGGGCCAAAACATGGACCGCAACGACGGTCAGATCTACACTCAGCTCGGCCACATAGGTTTCAATCTGGACGACAAGGGTTTCCTGGATCTATCCGCGACCGCCACGGAAACCTCTGTATCAAACCGTGCCCAACCGATCTCATCGAGCATCCGGCTCTACAACCTGATCAATGGTCAGCCGGACCCGCGCGAGGCAACGATCGATCGCCTGATCACGCCGAATAACGGAGCGATGCCGCAACACACGTATAATTCGGCCTACAACGCCGAATACTCCCTTGGCGAAGGGTTGGATCTCTATTCCTTCGGAACCATGAGCCATCGGATATCCAATCTGGATTGGACATATAGAGCTCCGAATAACATTGCGTCATTGCCGGAAGTATATCCCAACGGCTTCGAGCCCATAGAGAACATAAGCGAATGGGACTATGAAGCATTGCTTGGCGTGCGCGGCGATTTTGACGGATGGAATTGGGACGCGAGCACAAGCTTCGGCACGGACCAGGCGAGAGAAAATGTCCACAACACCATCAACGCGTCCTTGGGGCCGACGAGCCCCACCGCAATGCGCGTCGGCAAATTGGAGTCGACCGAATGGATCAATTCACTCGACGTGACGCGCGGTTTCGCGGTCGGCGAAGGAAGCCTGCAGGTATCTTTCGGATTTCAGCACCGCCAGGAACGCTTTGACATCCTCGCCGGCGATCCGGAAGCTTCGGCAATCGGCAATTATGTAATACCCGCGGGCCAGCCCTTTGCCGGACAGCATCCTCCGCCGACATCGCAGTCCACCTCAGGCATATCCGCCGCCGATGTGGGACATCTGTCTCGAAACAATCTGGCTGCCTATGTCGATGTCGCGTGGGATCCGAGCGAGCGGATGACCATCGGGGCCGCCGGGCGTTTTGAGCATTATGACGACGCCAGCGGCGATTCCGTCATTGGCAAGATCAATGGCCGTTATGCTCTGACGCCGTGGCTCGCAATTCGCGGAGACGTCAATACCGGCTTCCGCGCGCCGGCATTGGCGCAAGAATTGTGGACTTCCACGACGTCGCAATTCCAGCTGATTGGCAGCACGCTGACCTTGCTGCAAATCAAGTCGCTCTCTGTTGCATCTCCGGCGGCCGTTGCGCTTGGTGCCACCCCGTTGAAGCCGGAGACATCGGTCAATTACAGCGGCGGCGTGGTCTTAACCCCGACTTCGGATTTGGCTGTAACCGTCGATGCCTATTCCATCGATGTCTATAATCATGTCCAGCCGACAGGGACATTCACCGGCCCGGGGGTTACGGCCATCTTGACCAGCAAGGGCCTGCCTTCGAACATCAGCGCGACATATTTCACGAACGCCATCAATACGCGCACGCAGGGACTTGATGTCGTTGCAAGCTACGACACCGATCTTGGTGATTTCGGCCAGATGTTGCTCAATGCAAGCTTGAATTACAACGTAACGACCATCACCCATATCGTTCCCAATCCGCCTCAATTGGCCTCCCTGGGCGCCGGTTATGTGATCTTCGATGCCAGATCCCAAGGAAATCTGACCGTCGGATTGCCGAAAACCAAAATCGTGCTGAGTGACACCTGGAACTGGAATGACTTCACCCTGATCCCGAAATTCATCCGGTTCGGCGGCTTCACCTCGGTTCAGAACCTTGCGAGCCAAACCCGAAGCTTCAACGCCAAATGGATTACGGACCTGGAACTGTCGTGGCGGGTTTCACCGCAATGGAGTGTCGCCGTGGGCGCCAACAATTTGTTCAACACCTACCCCAGCCCCGCGGGCATCTATAATGTGAACACGGGCACCGGCCAGTACCCAGGGTCTTCGCCTTTCGGGTTTACGGGCGGTTTCTATTACACCCGGCTAAGCGTGTCGTTCTGAGTCTTTTGAAACTGAAATAGAGGAGGAATTCATGACGGCAATCGGAAAAATCGCGTCGGCTTTCATATTCTCCGTGGCGATGGTCGGATCGGCATCGGCGGCCACAGACTTCAGCGGCACTTACCAGTCCGTGGCATCGAAATCGTCATGGAGCAACGGCGCATTTCCCAAGAACTTCAGTTTGATGATCCAGGTCAAGTTCGAGGGAAACAAGCTTGTCTATCACTCGGTGAATGCGCACTCGCCGGCTGCGAATCTCGATTACACGGCGCCGATGGACGGGACCGTCGTTCCCATGGCCGGAAATGCGCGCTTCAATCAGATCCGCGTCAAAAAGACTGCGCCCAACGAGCTTGAGATCCTGGAGATGAAAGACGGAGACGTTCTTGTCGCCGCCTACTGGGTGTTCGATAAGGATGGCTTCGTTCGGCGTGGCGTTGGCAAAGGGGCTGACGGAAAGTCCCACGAATATGAAGAGTTTTACGCCAAGCAATGATGGTTTAAGACAGTCCAGGGGGAATTCATGAGCCGCCGTTTGCTCGCCGTCGCGGTCCTTCCGATATTGCTCTTGGGGGCGGCCGCATCCGCCGAGCCCGAGGAAAATCTTTCGCCTGCGGCAAAGCAATGGTGGGCGGATATCAGTATTATCGCGAGCGATGCCAATGAAGGCCGGCAGACCGGCTCGGCCGGTTACATGCGCGCGGCGGATTATGTGATCACGCGGATGAAGGCGGAAGGCCTCAAACCCGCCGGCGACAATGGCTTCTTGCAACAAGTCGCCTTCGAGCAGCAGGTGGTGGACCAGGATGCATCCCGCGCCATGCTCGTGAACGCGGATGGCTCGGAATCACCGCTCAAAGTCGGCGACGCCCTCCTCATTAGACCTGGCGGCGAGGCGCGCCCCGCAACCGTGGATGCGCCACTCGTATTTGTTGGGTATGGCCTCGGTCTGCCCAAGCAAGGCTATGATGATTTCGCCGGCCTGGACCTGAAGGGCAAGATCGCGGTGGTGATCAGCGGCGGGCCCGACAATATCTCCGCCCCGATCAAGTCCGATGCGCGCGCCAAGCGCGAAAGCGAATTGGCAAAGCGCGGCGCGGTGGGCCTCATCACCCTGACCACGCCGCATCAGGTGGAGATCGTGTGGTCGCGGCAGCGCCTGATCGCTCATCAGGCCGGCATGTATCTGGCCGACGCGAAATTCCATACCGTACCGGGCGGCTTTTTCACAGCCAGCGCGGACCCCAACCAGACCGAAGCCTTCTTCAAAGACAGTGGGCACAGCTTTGCCGAGATGAGTGCCCTGGCGGACGCCTCCAAGCCGGTGCCGCGCTTTGCACTCAAGCCGCGTTTCAAAGCCACGGTCTCGGCCACGCGCACAAGGCTCACGTCACCCAATCTGATCGCCAAGCTGGAGGGCCGGGATCCGAAACTGAAATCGGAATATGTGGTGGTCTCCGCCCATCTGGATCATTTGGGAATCGGAGCGCCGATCAACGGCGACCGGATTTATAACGGCGCCATAGACGATGCCTCCGGCGTCGCCGCGGTGCTCGATATCGCCCGCCGCATCGCCAACGGCCCCCGGCCGCGCCGCTCCGTATTGTTCGCGATATTCACGGCGGAAGAAAAAGGCCTGCTGGGGTCGCGCTATTTCGCGACCATGCCCACAGTGCCGAAAAACGACATTGTCGCCGATTTGAATTTTGACATGCCGCTGCCGCTCTGGCCGCTTAAGATGGTTTATCTGCCTGGCGAAACCGAGAGCACGCTCGGGGCGGATGCCCGGGTGGCGGCAACCCAGCAAGGCATTCAAGTGGTGCCGGACCCCAATCCCGATCGGAATGTCTTTATCCGGGCGGATCAGTACAGCTTCGTGCGCGAAGGCGTGCCTTCGCTGTTCATGAAGTTCGGCTTCCTCAAGAACACGCCCGAAGCCCAGATCGAGCATGATTGGCGCGCCAACCGCTACCATTCGCCTTCCGACGATCTGGATCAGCCCGGCATCTTCAAGGAGGACGCGGTGAAGCTGGACGCCTATACCGCCGCGCTTGCGCTTCACGTGGCCAACGCGGACGCGCGACCCCAATGGCTGCCCGACAGCATATTCGGCCACCAATCGCGATAAGCGCGCTGACGCCCGAACAGCGAGATGTGAGCGCCCTACCAAACCGGATTCATCTTCGGTCGGAGTCTCGGGTGATGGCGCAAAAACATAAAGGAAAGCGATACTTACGGCGATTTGGCGTTGAATCCAAAAGCAGACGGGTTGGGAGACATATCTCTTAAATCCGCGTGTCGTCGGTTCGCTTCCCACAGCACCCGATCACATAACTCTTTGATTGTGTTATAGAATATATCGCCATGGGAGGCGCGACCCCTGGATCGCCCCCCTATTGCATGCTTCGCCCACATTACATCTCGGCAATCATCCCGAAAGCAGCGTAAGGTTGCGCCGCTTGGAA
>CAYWWT010000029.1:0-18815 GCA_964461855.1 uncultured Rhizobium sp.
GCCGACCCAGCCCATTCCGTCCAAGCCCAAGCCTTATACCCGCACGGGCACCTCGATCGACGAGTTGATTGACTTCACGCCGGAGCTTCGCGCCGAGGCCGTGGAAGCGGTCAAGAAGTACAAGCTTGGGCCGATCTACACGCCCCCGGTGCTGTCGAATGAAAACGGCCCCATCGCCACGATCATGGTGGGCGCGGCCAATGGCGGCACCAACTGGCCGGGCGGCTCGTTCAATCCGGAGAACCACACCGTTTATGTCTATGGCTGCAATGCCTGCATGTCATTGACGGCGCTGGTGCCGCCGCCGCCGGGCTTCACCGATCTGCCTTATGTCGAAGGCCGGGCCGGTCAGCGCGTGGTGATGGTCAACGCGGCTGGTGCCGATCAGGGCGCCGACGCGGCGCCCACACCCAAGCGGCCTGCGACGCCTCCGCGCGCGGGCGGCGGCGGTGGCAGCCGCAATCTTGCGATCAAGGGTCTTCCCTTGTTGAAGCCGCCTTACGCGACGATCACCGCCATTAACATGGACAAGGGTGACATCGTCTGGCAGGTCGCCCATGGCGACACGCCGGACAATATCCGCAACAATCCGGTGTTGAAGGGCATCGATGTTCCGCGCACCGGTCAGTCGGGCTTCAACATCGGCACTTTGGTGACCAAGAGCCTGGTGATTGCGGGCGATGGCCAGCTGACGACCACGCCGGATCATCCGCGCGGCGCGCCGCTGCGTGCGTATGACCAAGCCACCGGCAAGGAAGTGGGCAATGTCTTGATGCCTGCGCCGCAGTCGGGCTCGCCGATGACCTATATGGTCAATGGTAAGCAGTACATCATCGTCGCCTCTTCCGGCGGTGATCATTCCGGCGAATACATCGCCTACACGCTGCCGGATAATCAGTAGTCTGTCAGCTTCCGTGAATGGGAAACGGCTCCGCTCCACGGCGGGGCCGTTTTCTTTTGCGTGCGCCCTGGAACCGAAGCGGTGCGCCGCCTATTTCTGTTTATCCCTCACGAGGCTCTTCCATGACCAATGCGGCAAAATCCGGCAGTTTCTCCATTGGCGGCAAGGCCAATGTCCATCGCCTGGGCTTCGGCGCCATGCGAATCGTGGGTGATGGCGTCTGGGGGCCGCCCAAGAATAAAGCGGAAGCCCTGGCAACATTACGCCGCGTGCCGGAATTGGGCATCGATTTCATCGACACGGCGGATGCCTATGGCCCGGATATTTCAGAGGAGCTGATCCGCGAGGCGCTCCATCCCTATGACGGGATCTTGATCGCCACCAAGGGCGGGCTCACTCGCTCCGGTCCCAATCAATGGACCCCCAAAGGCGATCCCGACTATCTGATCAAGGCCGCGAAGAAGAGCCGCGACCGGCTCAACGTCGAGACCATCGCGCTTTGGCAACTGCATCGCATCGATCCCAATGTGCCGCGCGGCGAGCAGTTCGGCGCCATCAAATCGCTTCTCGAGGATGGCGTGATCGCGCAGGCGGGCCTGAGTGAAGTTTCCGTGGAAGAGATCGAAGCCGCAGGCAAAGTCTTCCCGGTCGCCACGGTGCAGAACCAATATAATCTGGTGACGCGCGGCAGCGAAGACGTTCTCGCTTATTGCGAAAAGCACGGTATCGGTTTTATTCCATGGTTTCCGCTGGCGGCGGGCGACCTGGCGAAGCCGGGTTCGCTTCTTGACGGGATCGCCAAGAAGCATAGCGCAACGCCCGCACAGATCGCCTTGGCTTGGGTGCTCAAGCGCAGCCCGGTGATGCTGCCGATCCCGGGCACGGGCAAGGTCAAGCACCTGGAAGAGAATACCGCCGCGGCTGAGATCGTGCTCAGCGACGCGGACTTCGCGGCGCTCGACAAAGAAGGCCGCAAACAATAGTGCAGATGCCGCGCGCTGAGGTCCGCCTCCCCCGCGCGCGGAGCGCTGGCGGGGGAGGTGGCCGTAGCACCGATCAGGTGCGAAGGCCGGAGGGGGTAGGATTTTCTGACGCGGCTTGGACGCTGGCGGGATCGGACAGAACCGCCAGCCAGTCCTGCCGGCTGAAGCCCGCGGTCTCGCGGCGGCGCACCGCTTCGATCAAGGCCGGCAATTGCGGATGCGGCGCTTCGGCGGGCGGCGGTATTTCCTCCAGCAATTGCAGATGCAAGGCGCGAATTTCCGGATCTTCCAGCACCAGCTGGCGATAATCGCCCGACCGGACCGCGGCTTCGCGTTTCTCGACCAGTTGATGCGCCCGCTTCAAGACCGGGATCACGCCGGTCTCGCTGGGCACCAGGAAAAGATTGTCGCGCGCCATGGCGATGCCGAGCTTCAGGCTGGAACTGATTTGAACCAGCGGAATGGAAACCAGCCAACCCAGCAGAAGCGGTGCGAACCAGGCCAGGCTGTCCGGCGCGAAGCGGTAAAAAACCACCGACATGACGATGCCGATAAGAGTGTGCGGCCAATATTCGCGGAACACCAGCCAGAAGGGGAGCGCGCGGTCGTCGCGGGTCTGCGTGCCCCATCCGGTGGCGCGGCCCAGCAGGATGTTGATCAGCATCCAGCTGTGCGCCAGCATCACCACGGGCGCCAGCAAGGTGGCGAAAACACTTTCCAAAACGACGGAACGCAGAATTCCTGCTGTTCCGCCATGCGCCTTTACCGCTTCGGGCTGCGCCAGAAGAACCATCAGCGCCAGCAATTTCGGGGCATAGAGAAGAACCAGGGTTGCGGTCACCAGCTGCAGCAAGGGCTTGGACTGCGAAACCGCCAGCGCCAGTTCGGGATGACGTCCCGCGAAAGAAAAAGGCTCCGTGCCCGCAGGCAGGAACATTTCCAGCAGCGACGCCAGAAGCAGAAGCAGCCACAGCGGCGAGGAGAGATACGACATGATGCCCATCGCCAGATGCAGGCGCGACGGCATCCGCAGTCCCTGCGCCAGGATGATGCGCGCATGCTGCAGATTGCCCTGCATCCAGCGCCGGTCGCGCTTCAAGTGATCATAGACGGTGGGCGGCGGTTCTTCGTAGCTGCCGGTGAGATCGGGCGCCATCCACACTTCCCATCCCGCGCGTTGCAGGAAGGCGGCCTCGACGAAATCGTGACTCATGATCTCGCCGCCAAAGGGCGGGCGGCCGGGAAGTTTGGGCAGGCCGCCATGCTGCTGGAAGGCGCGCACCCGGATGATGGCGTTGTGGCCCCAGTAATTGCCGTCGCCGCCTTGCAGCCAGGCAAGCCCGGCATTGTAAGTGGCGCCATAGGCGCTGGAGGCGAATTGCTGAATGCGGGCAAACAGCGTGCTGCGCCCCACCAAGGTCGCGGGCGACTGGATCAGGGCGGCGCGCGGGTTGGCGTCCATCAGCCGGACCAGCGAGGCGAGGGTCTCGCCGCTCATCAGGCTGTCGGCATCCAGGATCACCATGTAATCGTAATGCGATCCCCAATTCTCGCAGAAATCCTGGATGTTGCCGCTCTTGCGCCCAATGTTGCGGTGGCGGTGGCGATAGAACACGCGCGCATCCGGTTCCAGGCTCGCCCGCAATTCCTTCCACGCGACTTCCTCGGCGATCCAGTTCGCCGGTTCGGTGGTATCGCTGAGGATGAAAAAGTCGAATCCGCCGGTCGCGGCGACGGAATCATAGATCGCCTGCACGCCGGAAAAGGTCCGCGTCACGTCCTCGTTATAGACGGGCATCAGGATCGCGGTGCGCGATTTGGAGTGGGCAGGGCCCTCCGTCAGCGGCAGAAGCTTGGCAACGGTCAGGCGCGCAAAGGCGCCGAACACCGCCATCCAGAAGGACACGGTGATCCAGCCGAACAGAATGGCGAAGAGCGCAAGAAACAGAAATTCCAGAAGGTCGAGGTCGTCAACCAGCAGCACCTGGTAAAGCTTCGTCACCGCTGCGGCGGTGGAAACGACGACCAGAAAGAGAAAAAGCCATCGCCGTGCAGCGATGTCAGACACGGCGCTTGGTGGTCGTGCTTATCGGAGCGGGGAGGGCGGGGACGGTCTCGGCCATCAGCCAATCTACGCTGGCGGCGAACAGTCGGACAACCGTCCAAGGCACGACCGGCTGCGCCGGCATGAGCGCGGGTCGGCGCGGCGGCATGCTCGCGGGGAGAATTTCGCCTTGGAAAAGATGACTGTCGCGGTCCATGAAAATCATGCTCTCGTGATGTCTTGATGACCTAAAATTGCTAAACATTACGGCGAAATCATGGATCGGGCGGGGTGAATTCTGGGCCCTGTTTGGGCGGTCTTCGCCCAAACTTCTCCATCTTTGAACCGTTTATTCCTCCACCCCATCCGGAGTGTTTGATGATCGACCGACGTCTTTTGCTGGCCGGCCTTGCCGCTGCCGGCGCCCTGCCGGCGCTCCCCGGCCTGGGCGCGCCCGCCTCCAAGGCGGCCGCCGCCGGTTTGCGGCTGGGCAAATCTCATATTTTCTCTTTCGAAGGACTTAAGGCCCAGGCCCGGAAGCTGGCGGCGTCTCCATACAAGGCCTCCGAGCCTCCTGCCAAGGCCATCATCGAAGGTGTGGATTTCGACAAGGTCCAGAAAATCCGCTTCCGGCCCGAAGATGCCCTGTGGCGCGGTGTCGCTGGGGCCGATCCGGTCGCCTTTTTTCATCTGAACAAATACTCCGCCGATCCCGTCACCATCTTCGCTCTTCAGAACGACGGATCGGGGCGCCAAGTTGCGCGGGAGATTCTCTACGCGCCCGACTATTTCGATTACGGCACCTCCGGCCTCGACCCCAAGCCCCTGGCCAAGCTGGGCTTTGCCGGCTTCCGGATCATGGAAAGCCAGACTTCGCCAGTGGATTGGCTGGCTTTTCAGGGGGCGAGCTATTTCCGTTCCTCCGGCCAGGACGGCCAATATGGCGCCTCCGCGCGCGGGATCGCGGTCAACACCGCCCTGCAGACGGCGGAAGAATTTCCCCGCTTCTCGCAATTCTGGCTGGCGCACAATGGCGCCACCGTCACGGTCTATGCGCTTTTGGAAGGCCCCAGCATCACGGGCGCTTACCGGCTCGATTGCGTCAAGAATGCGGCCGCCCAAGGCGGGGCGGCGGTGATGAACGTCCATTGCGATCTTTTTTTCCGCGCCGATATTTCCCGGCTGGGGGCCGCGCCCCTCACCAGCATGTACTGGTATGGCGAGAATGAGCGCACCAAAGCCGCCGATTGGCGCCCGGAAATCCACGACAATGACGGGCTGGCGATCTGGACCGGCAAAGGCGAGCGCATCTGGCGGCCGTTGATCAACCCGCCGACCCTGCAGACCAATTCCTTTGTCGATACCAATCCCAAAGGCTTTGGTCTCATCCAGCGCGACCGCGATTTTGCGGACTATCAGGATGACGGCGCCTTCTACAACAAGCGCCCCGGCATCTGGGTCGAGCCGCGCGGCAATTGGGGCAAGGGCGCGGTGCAGTTGGTGGAGATTCCCACCGAGGACGAAATTCACGACAACATCGTCGCCTATTGGCGTCCCGATCAGCCGATCAAAAGCGGCGACAGCCTCAGCCTGGATTACCGGCTCTACTGGCAAGACGCCGAACCCAATTATCCCAAAAACGTGGCGCGTGCGGTCGCCACCCGCATCGGGCGCGGCGGCGTGCCCGGTGCAAATCCCTGGCCCGCCAACAAACGCAAATTTTCCATCGACTGGCAGGGCGGAACGCTGGGTGAATTGCAGCAGCGCTACGACCTGACGCCGGTGGTCAATGTCTCGAATGGCAAAGCGGAAGGCGCCTATGTCGTCAAAGTGGTCGGCACCGACCGCTGGCGCTCTCTGTTCGACATCACTGTCGATGGCAAGGGCCCGATCGACCTGCGCTGCTATCTCAAGCTGGGCGACAAGACGCTCACCGAGACTTGGATCTATCAATACTTCCCATAAATCCCAGCTCGTTCGGGATGCTGTGGGCGATGTTGCTCACGGACAGGGATTTCTGGTCCACGTTCGGCGGCACCAGGTCGCCGGATTCCCAGGAGAAGAACAGCAGGATCGTATGATTGGTCTGGTGCGAGAAGCCGTATTGCGGATCGCTGGTGGCGATCAGCTTGCCACTTTTGGCGTCGTACCCGGTGGCGATGAATTTGGCGACGCCCTTGTCCTGGGCGGTCTTGAACAGCGCGATCTCGGGCACCGAGACGGACGTGCCCACCGGCAAGGCCGGTACCTGCAGCGCGGGAATGCCGATCAACAGCGATTTCTCGTCGGTGGAAAGCGCACCCGATGCGACATTGACGATGGCGTCGGCGTGACTGCGGTCGTCCACCACATCCAGGCCCTGGCGCAGGAACTGGGTGCGGATCGCATTCAGGGCATAGCCGTCGTCATAGCCCTGGAAATACTGCCGGTCGATATAGACCTTGGTGCCCTTCGGGATGTCGAGCGACAGGTCGGCGGCGGCACGGTCGGCTGCGGTGGAAATCAGAAGCTGCTCGGTCGCGGTGCGCTGGGGCACGCTGGCGCGCTCGGTGGTGCAGGCGCTGAGCAGAAGCGCGGCCGTCAGGCAGCAGAACAGGCGCGGCGACATACGGATCGGCATGCGCCGATGACCCTTTCTCCCCGTCCCGGAAAAATGTTGGCACAGTCGCGCGGGAACTTGAACCCGAAATTCAGGTTAAAGATTTTACAGCGCCCATTGTGTCGCAAGATACAGCACGCCCGCGCCCGCCAAGGTCGCGGCGGTGGTCCATAAGCGCGGCATCGCGCGCTGGCTCTCCGGCAAAAGATCGCTGGCGCCGATATAAAGAAAGAAGCCGGAAAAACCGCCCAGCAGCAGCGCCAGCAAATCCGGCGGCGGCGCGATGAGAAGGCTCAAGGCTGCGCCCAGGATCGGCGCAGCGGCATCGACCATCAGCCAGCGCAGCGCGGTTTGACGGGCGCCGCCATTGCGCACCACCACGCCGACCGTGTTCAGGCCGTCGGAGAAGTCGTGTACCAGCACGGCGACGGCGACGACAAAGCCCACCGCTGCGCCCGCCTGAAAGGCCAGGCCCACCGCAAAGCCATCGAGCAGGCTGTGCGTGGAAAAGCTGCCCGCCCCGATCCGTCCGCGCCACGGGTTGGCCCCGGCCGGCGCGCCGCGCCCGCTCACCAGCCGGTCGAACAGCAGATAGAGAAAAAAACCGATCGCCGATGCGGTGACGATGACCCGTGGCGGATGCGAATTGAGTGTCAGGGCTTCGGGCAGAAGATCGAAAAACGCGACCGCGATCACCGCGCCGGCGCTGAAACCCAAAACCAGGGGCAGGCGTTCGCGCAGGCTGAGCGCCGCCAACCCGCCCAGCATCGTCGCCGCGGCAGCGCACACCGCGACCGTCATTACCCAAAGCGCCGTCATGAAAGCTGCCCTCTCTTTCCGGCTTCTAACCCATGACCGTTCCGGCAGCGAGCCCTCAGCCTTTGGGAAAGGGCCCAGAAATCATGCGGTTATGTTCCGTAACGGGCTCGCGGGTGGCATCGCCGGAGGCGGGTTAACCATTTGCCAAATCAGCGCTTTTCCTGACGCAGACACAAAAGGAATGTACCATATTGAAACAGGCGCTCCACAGGGCGCGAAGGAGAGCCATGCGGACCCGGATCGGATTTCTGATGTGTGCGGCGGTTCTTTTGTCTGCCGCGCCCGTGTTGGCCAAAAGCAAGCCTCATAATGGCCCGCAGGGGCGGTCTCACTACAATTACGCTTTGGCGCATCCCGTGCGCGAAGGTTTTCGCGAAATGCCGCGCGATCGCTATTACGGCCGTGAAGATTTCTATGCCGCGCGCGGAAGCACGTATCGCGAAGAGGGCCAAATGGAAGAGGGTCAAGTGGTGGAGAATCTGCGCGGCGATTTCACCGGGGGCGTCGGCTATGGCGGCGGCGACTATTTCATCGACGGTTATGGCCAGACGCATTTCTTTGTCGGCAGTTTTCGCGGATTGAACCGGTTGCCGCATGGGCCTTATGGCCCGCAACGTTTCGCGCCGGGCCGCCGCTTCTAAACAGAAGGCTTCAGTGACGCAGAGCGGCGCGCTGCTGCTTTGCGGCGGGGTGATGCACGACCACGGCGACCGGAATGGTCGCGACATAAATCAGCAAGCCGATGGTCAAGGTCGCCCAGGGCCAGATCACCAGCAGCATCACCAGGATGCCGCCGACCAGGCCGGCCAGGAAGCGATGCTCGCGCGAGATCCGCATATGCTTGACGGACGGTGTGGGAAGCCTGCTCACCATCAGGGCCGACGTGATGGCGATGATCGCGCCCGCCACCCAGGGCTTGTGCACGATATTGCTGTCCCATTGGAAGCTGACCAGAAGCGGCAGAAGCATCATGCAGGCCGCGGCGGGCGTGGGCAGGCCGGTGAAATAGGGGTTGGACTTGCTGGCACCTTCGTCGCGGGCGCTTTGCACATTGAAGCGCGCCAGGCGGATGGCGCTGCAGGCGCAGAAGATCAGGGTCGCGATCCAGCCCGCCGTGCCCATGCGCGACAAGCTCCAGGTGTACATGATCACCCCCGGTGCGACGCCGAAACTGACCAGGTCGGCAAGCGAGTCCAGTTGCGCGCCGAAGCGCGTATCGGCGCCCAGCATGCGCGCGGCGCGGCCATCCAGAACGTCGAAGATCATGGCGAAGACCACGCAGCTCACCGCGATCTGCCATTGGCCCATCAGGGCGAAACGAATGGCGGTGGCGCCGCTGCACAAGCCCAGCAAGGTCAGGGTCGAAGGCACCAGCTTGCTGATGGAAAGATCTTCCAGCTTCTCCAGCCGTGCCGCCACGAGCTGGCGCGCGCGCGCCCGGCGCGTACCACGCGTGCGCTTGGCGGGGAGAATCTCCGGTTGCTCGCTTTCGCTCACGTCTGTCCTTCAAACCTGGCCAGTATGGTCTCGCCGGCCTGGGTCTTCTGTCCGGCGGCGGCAAGAATTGTACAGCCCGGTGGTAAATAGACATCCACCCGGCTGCCAAAACGGATAATGCCAAATCGGGCGCCCTGGTGCACGCCCTGGCCTTGGGTCAGGTCGCAGACGATGCGCCGGGCCACCAGGCCTGCGATCTGAACCACGGCCAGGTCGCGGGTTCCATCGGTTCCTTGCGGGCGCAGGCGCAGCGACATGCGCTCATTATGGACGCTGGCCTTGTCGAACGAGGCGTTGAAGAATTTGCCCGGGCGATAGGCTTTCGCGACCACCGTGCCGGTGGCGGGATTGCGGTTCACATGCACGTTGAAGACATTCATGAAGACCGAAAGCCGCGGACGGGGCGCTTCGCCCAGGCCCAGTTCCTTGGGCGGCACCGCATCGACGACCGGCAACAACACGCCATCGGCGGGGCAGATGATCAAGCTGGGATCGATGGGCGTTGTCCGCTCGGGATCGCGGAAGAAGGCGATGCACCAGAGCGTCAGCGGCAGAAGCACCAAACCGGCCCAGGTCGCGAACACGAACGCCAGCAGGTTGACCGCGGCGAAGAGGGCAATAAAGGGCCAACCCTCGCGATGAATGGCGAGCTTCACAGCGCAATGCCTTTTAATTTTTTGGCTCCGGCTCGCGCCGACGCTCTTGCCGTGTCGCTCACATATCTCTCCAAAAGCGAAAGGGGCGGCACAGCCGCCCCTTGAATACAGGACCGGCCGGTCAGGCGGCGCGGCCGCCGCTGAAGGGGAAGGAGCCGAACGCGCCCGCCTTGACGCTGCCCGAGAGCTTGTCGCCCTCCACATTGCCCGAGAATTCAAGCGTCATCGGCATGGGCGAGGTGATCGAGGCCGACCAGCTGACGGCATTGCCGTCGATCTTGCCGTTCGCCAGCGGCTGGGTGCCCTGCATGGCGGTCTGGGTTCCGGTCAGTGCGCCGCCTTCGTTTTTGAGATCCAAGGTCGCCTTTTGCGCGCCCATCGGCGAATTGATCGTGATTTCCCATTTTCCGTCGATGGCCATGCCCGTCTCCACTGAATGACGCGGCATTGTCGGGGGGCACGGTTCGGCGCGCAAGCCCGCGCCCGCGCGCGCGGCCACGTGTCACAAATTCAAGGGTTTAAGGCCACCGAGGGTTCTTTTTGGCGTCAGTCGTGCTAACGGCTGCCCATGAGCAAGCGCCCCACCATCGTCATCAAGCCCCGCGAGGGCCGCCGGGCCCGGGCGGGCGCTCCCTGGATCTTCTCCAACGAGATCGCCATGGAACAGGCCGCCAAGTCCCTGATCCCCGGGGCGGTGGTGGACGTCAAATTCGACGATGGCCAGGATTTCGGCAGCGGCTTCTTCAATCCCAAAAGCCTGATCGGGGTGCGGCTATTTGCCCGCAAAACCGGTGTGGCGGCGGACGAAGCCTTTTTCGTGGAACGGCTGACACGGGCGCTGGCGCTGCGCGAACGTTTGTACGCCCGGCCCTTTTACCGATTGGTGCATGCCGAAGGCGATGGGCTACCCGGCCTGGTCGTCGATCGTTTCGCCGATGTGCTGGTGGTGCAGATCACCATCGCCGGAATGGAAGAAAAATTGACCCCGCTGCTGGCGGCGTTGAACAGGATCGTCAAGCCGGAGACGATCATCCTGCGCAACGATGTGCCGTCTCGCGCGCTGGAAGGGCTGGAGACTTATGTCCGCGTGGCGCAAGGCGCGGCGGGACGCGTCGCGGTCGAGGAAAATGGCGCGCGCTATTTCGCCGATCTGGGCCAGGGGCAGAAGACCGGCTGGTATTACGACCAGCGCGACAATCGCGCCTTCATCGCGGGCCTTGCCAAAGGCCGCACCGTGCTGGACGCCTATAGCTATACCGGCGGCTTCGGCATTCTCGCGGCGAAGGCGGGCGCGAAGGAAGTGATCTGCCTGGATTCTTCGGAAGCCGCGTTGAAGTTGGCGGAAGAAAGCGCCGCCGCCAATCAGGTTTCCGTCCGTGCGGTTCAGGGCGATGTCTTGGAAGAGATGGCGCGGCTGGGTACGGCGAAAGAGAAATTCGACATCGTGCTGGCCGATCCGCCGCCTTTCGTGAAAGCGCGCAAGGATCTGGAGCCGGGCGCCAAGGCCTATCGCAAGCTGGCAAAGCTGTCGGCCGAGATCGCCGCGCCGGGCGGGCTGCTGCTGCTCGCCTCCTGCTCGCACAATATTCCGCTGGACCGTTTTGCCGCCGAATGCGCGGCGGGCATTTTGAAAAGCGGGCGTACCGCCAGCCTGATCCACAGCGCGGGCGCGGGTCCGGATCATCCGGTGCATCCGATGCTGACGGAGACGGCATACTTGAAGGCTCTGGTTTACGCGCTCGATTAAGCGCACTTGTCATCCCCGGCGAGTGCCGCCAGCAACGCTGGTGGCATGAGGGAAGGGGATCCGGCTGCCCAGATCGGTGTGCGGAATTGACACCTGGATTTCCTCCCCTCGCTTCGCTCGGCCGGGAATGACAGGAAACTAGATCGTGACCTGCGTTCCCAACTCGACCACGCGCCCCGGTGGTAAGTGATAGAAGCGCGCGGGCGCCTGGGCGTTCGACGCCAGCCACATATATAGCGCCACGCGCCAGCGGCTGAGGCTGGGATGCTCGCCCGGCACAAGCGTTTCGCGGCCCAGGAAGAAGGTCGATTGATCCATCTCCAGTGCGAGCCCATGCGCGCGCGCCGCCGCCAGGGCTTCGGGGATATCAGGGCTTTCGAAGAAGCCATAGACGAAGCGGGCGGTGAAGAAACCTTTGCCCAGCTTCTCGACCGCGATGCGGCGCGCGGCCGGCACAAAAGGCGTGTCCGCGGCAGAGACGGTCGCCAGCACGATGCGTTCATGCAGGACTTTGTAGTGCTTCAAGCTGTGCAACAGCGCGCCCGGCACGACATCGCTGCGGGGGCTGAGAAAGATGGCGGTGCCCGCCACGCGTTGAGCACTCTTGTCGGCGCGTTCCAGGAACAGGTCGAGTGACAGCGCGCCTTCGCGCATTTTTTCGAGATGGGCGCGGCGCCCCACGCGCCAGGTGTCCATCACCACAAACACGGCGGCGGCCACGGCCAGCGGTAGCCAGCCGCCCTGGGCGACTTTCAGCGCATTCGATCCCATGAAGGCGAAATCGATCAGGCCCAGCGCGCCGAAGACGACATAGACCAGGGGCCTCGACCAGTGCCAGCGATGCACCGCCACGATGGCGACCAGGACGGTCGAGATCACCATCACGCCGGTCACCGCGATGCCATAGGCCGCCGCCAGCGCGTCGGAGGATTTGAAGATCAGCACGATCAGCACCACGCCGATGCAGAGCATCGCGTTGATGCGTGGCACGAAAATCTGTCCCCGCTCCGTCGCCGAGGTGTGGCGGATTTCCATGCGCGGCAATTGCCCCAGCTGCACCGCCTGGCGGGTGATGGAGAAGACGCCGGAGATCACGGCCTGGGACGCGATGATGGTGGCGAAGGCGGCCAATGCCACCATCGGATAATGGGCCCAGTCCGGCACCAGCGCATAGAACAGGATCGAGACGCTTTGCGGATGTTCCAGCAGCAGCGCGCCCTGGCCGAAATAATTCAGGATCAGCGCGGGAAAGGCAAAATAGAGCCAGGCGCGGCGGATCGCGTCGCGGCCGAAATGGCCCATATCCGCATAGAGCGCTTCACAGCCCGTGACCGACAGCACCACCGAACCCAAAGTCACGAAAGCCGTCCAGGGCTCGGCGCCGAACAAGGCCAGGCCATAACGCGGATCGGCGGCCCAGAGAATTTCCGGCGAGCGGGCGATGGCAATGGCGCCCAGAACCGCGATGATGATGCACCACAGCACCGTCCCCGGCCCGACCAGCTTGCCGATTTTCTCGGTGCCCCGGCTCTGCAGCAGGAACAGTCCCACCAGAATCGCCAAAGTGACAGGCAGAACCAGCGCGGCAAACGCACCCGATCCCGCATTCAAGCCTTCCATCGCCGACAGCACGGAAATGGCGGGCGTGAGCATGCCGTCGCCATAGAACAGCGCCAGCCCCAGCAGCGCGGCAATGCCGATGGCGGTTTTGGCGGCGCGGCTGACCGGGGCGCGATGCGCCAAGGCCGCCAATGCCAGCACGCCGCCCTCGCCATTGTTGTCGGCGCGCATGATGAAGACGACGTATTTAACCGTCACCACGATCACCAGCGCCCAGAAGATCAAGGACAGCGCGCCATAAACCGCGGGCGTCCCGTGCAGATGCCCGCCCGCCGCCAGCGCGGTTTCGCGCATGGCGTAAAGCGGCGAAGTGCCGATATCGCCGAAGACCACGCCCAGCGCGCCCAGGGTCAGGCCGAGTTCGCGCTTGAAAGAGGGCTTGGCGGGTGCGTCCAAGGATCAGATCGCGGTCTGGGTGCCGAGTTCGACAACCCTGTTGGGGGGCAGATTGTAGAAACGCGCGGGCGACAGGGCGTTGGACGCGATGGCGCGATAGAGCCAGTTGCGCAGCCGCCCCAGCTCGGAATGTTCGGACGGCACCAGCGTCTCGCGGCCGATGAAGAAGGTCGCGGTGGTGATGTCCAGCGCCAGGCCGAAGCGGCGCGCATCTTCCATCGCCTGCGGCACGTCGGGGGTCTCGAAGAAGCCGTAATGGACTTTCACGCCGAAAAAACCCTTGCCCAGTTTCTCGACTTCAATGCGCTGATGAGCCGGCACAAAGGGCCGGTCTTCGACGATCACGTTCAGGATCACCACCCGCTCATGCAGCACCTTGTTGTGCTTGAGATTGTGCAGCAGCGCGCCCGGCACCACGTCGCTGCGCGAGGCCAGGAACACGCCCAGGCCCGCCACGCGCTGGGCGCTCTTGTCGGCGCGCTCCAGGAGCAGGGCGATGGGCATGGATTCGTTGCGCACGATTTCCAGATGCACCCGGCGGCCCCGCCGCCACGTGTCCATCACCAGGAACATGGCCGCGGCGATCAAAAGCGGCAGCCAGCCGCCTTCGGGAACCTTCAGATAGTTGGAGGTGAGGAAGAAAAGATCGATCAGGCCCAGCGCCCCGAACAGCAGAACCACGTTGCCCGGCGACCACATCCATTGCTTGCCGGCCACCAGCGAGGCGTTGAAACTGTCGATCACCATCACGCCGGTCACCGCGATGCCATAGGCCGCCGCCAGCGCGCCGGAATTCTTGAAGATCAGGACGATCAGCACCACGCCGATGGCCAGGATCGCGTTCATCCGCGGCACATAGATCTGGCCATATTCGGTGGCCGAGGTGTGGCGGATGTCCATGCGCGGCAATTGCCCCAACTGGACAGCCTGCTGGGTCATGGAGAAGACGCCGGTAATGACCGCCTGGCTGGCGATGATGGCGGCGAGGGTCGCCATGATCACCATCGGCAGATGGAAGGCGCGCGGCACGATGGAGAAGAAAGCCGCGCCTGCCAGGTCCGGATCGCGCAGCAAGGCCGCGCCCTGGCCGAAATAGTTCAGCAGGAGCGCCGGCAGCGCGATGAAGTACCAGGCATATTGGATCGGTTTTTTGCCGAAATGGCCCATGTCGGCGTAAAGCGCTTCACAGCCCGTCACCGCCAAGACGACAGCGCCCAGCGAGACGAAGGCGATCCAGGGCGCATCCGCGAACAACAGCACGGCGTAATAAGGATTGACCGCCGTCAGGATCGCCGGGTTCTTCACGATCGACAGAGCGCCCAATACCGCCAGGACCAGGAACCAGAGAAGCATCACCGGGCCGAACAGCCGTCCGATTTTGGCGGTACCCCGGCTCTGGAACGCGAACAAGGTGATCAGGATCGCGAGGGTCAACGGCACGATCAGCGGCGCGAAGGCCTTGCTTTCGACTTCCAGGCCTTCCACCGCCGACAACACGGTGATCGCTGGCGTCAGCATCCCGTCGCCGTAAAAGAGCGCCAGGCCCAGGATCGCGCCCACGCTGATGGTGGACTTCACACCGCGGCTCAGTCCCGGCGAACGATGTGCCAAGGCCGCCAAAGCCAGAGTGCCGCCTTCGCCATTATTGTCGGCGCGCATGATGATGGTCACATATTTCAAGGTGACCACGATCAGGAGCGCCCAGAAGATCATCGACAGCGAACCCATCACCGCGACGTGATTGGGAATGCCGCCTTCGGTGGCGAGCACGGTCTGGCGCAAGGCATAAAGCGGGCTGGTGCCGATATCGCCGAACACCACGCCCAGCGCGCCCATCATCAGTCCCAAATTGCGGCCCGTGCCGCCACCGGCGGGAGCCGGGCTGGCCGGTTTTGGGGCAACACCCGCAAGCGGGTCCGCGCCAGGATCGTTGGGTTCGGGAGGTTGAATATTCACGGCGCGCAAAAATGGGTGCAGCGGTTTTTCATGGCGATGAAACGCGTCTGACCCGCTGATAGACCGAAAGCCCGGCCGAAGGGGCGGGAAAATAGGCTTTTCTGCGGCGGGGTTCAAACCACCGGCCAAATTTAGTTCAAGCTTTTGATTTACTTGGTAGTTCCAAGCTCGAGACGGGCGATCTGGGCGGGATCGAGATCGTCTTCGTCCAAGGGAGCCGAAGGGGGCGGCGCGATTTCCGTGGGTCCCGGTCCGATGAAGCCTTGCACGGCATAGGTCCGTATGCCCCAGCCGCCGGTTTTGACGTTCCAGACCCGGACCTGGCTCCAGTCATTGTCCGGACTGACGTCGCTCACCGGATCGTCGAGATAGATCGCGCCATCGCCCAGCCAGTTGGCGTGATCGACGCGGATTTCGCGGGCGGAAACCTGGGCCCGTACCACGGCGACATGGCCGCGCTTGGGCCCGGCATATCCTGCCAGCACCAGCACCGAACCGGTCTGCGGAACATGTTCGCGCGCGAATTTTCCGTCCGCCTGGTCCCACCAGGTCCAGGCATCGCCATAGAGTTTCACGGCGGAATGGGCGCGGGCGTAAGGAACGCATTCCAGCGAACCGTCCAGCATCGTCGCGGGCGGCGAATTTTGCGCCAGCGGCCCAGAGGCGGGCGGAGCGGACAGCTCGGCCGTGCCGGCGCAGCCCGCCAGCATCGCGCTGCCAAGTGCCAGTGCCGCTACTCTTGTTCCGCCCCAAAACATGTTCGTGTCCAGGCCAACCCGGGCCCGACGCTAAAGCGCACGCCCGAAAACGAGGTTAGAAGATTGATTCAAATTTGACTTAATAGAAACCCCTCCGGCCTTCGCAGCTTGCTTTTCCATGCCGGCTCCCGCCGCATGGAATAAGCGCTGCTACGGCCACCTCCCCTTCCATGCGCTTCGCGCAATGGGGGTGGCGGGTCACGACCAAGGATCGAGAGACGCTTCGTGCTTTATTCGCCCGGCGTGATGCGCTGGCGGGCGGGTTCGCGCTGGCCCGAAGCGCCCATGACGCCGATGGATACAAGACCCGAGACGGCGAAGAAGAAGAACACCGCGCTCCAATTGGATTCCGCGAACGCGAAGATCGGCAGGAGCACGCCTGCCAGAAGTTCCGGCACGCCGCGCCAGCCGCCGACCTGCTTCTCGCCGACGCGGGTGGTGCGGTTGAAATCCATCCGGGTGCTGAAAAAGGCTTCGAAGGTCGCGCGGGTATTGGCGAGAATGAGGCCCGAGGGAAATACCACCGCAAGCAACAAAGCGCGGCGAAGCCTGGGCTCGTGATGCAGCCCCAGCATGCGCTGGCCGAGATAGAGATAGCCGATGGAAGAGGCGAGGCCGAAGCCGGTGACCAGCAGACCCAACCGGGCCAGGCCGGGATAGGGAACCACACCCATATACATCAGGCTCAACGAGATCACCGCGCTGGTGAAGGCCAGCGTGTAAAAGGCGAATTGGCACATCTGCAACGTCATCGCCGCTTTCTTCCAAAGCGGCATGTCGCTGGTCCAGACCTGCGGCAGAAGCTTGCGGGCGCATTGCGCATGGCCCTTGGTCCAGCGTGCCTGCTGCGCGCGCCAGGCGGCGGCCGTCTGGGGCAATTCGCCCGGCACCGTCAGCTCCGGCATCATTGCCGCGCGCCAGCCCTGCATCATGCAGCGCATGGAGAGATCCAGATCTTCGGTCAAGGTGTCGCCGGTCCAGCCGCCGCCTTCTTCGATCGCGGCGCGCGACCATACGCCTGCGGTGCCATTGAAGGAGATCGGAAGTCCGGCGCGGAAGCGCGCTTCCTGCTCCACCGCGAAATGCGAATCCAGCAACAGACCCTGGACCCGGGTCAGCCAATTGGCGTTGCGGTTGGCATGCGCCCAGCGTGCCTGCACAAAGGCGAGGCCCGGATCGGCGACAAGAGCAGGCACGGTGCGGCGCAGGAAATCCGGCGGCGGCACGAAATCGGCGTCGAAGATCGCGACATAGGGCGCGTCGCAATGTTGAAGCCCGAAAGCAAGATTGCCGGCCTTGAATCCTTTGCGGCTGCCGCGGCGAAGAATATCCAGCTTGACGCCTTCGGGCGTCACCGCCATCGCGTCGCGCATCAAGGTCGCATGACCTTCACTGTCGCCATCATCCAGAAGCTGGATGGTCAGGCGGTCTTTGGGCCAGTCCATCGCCGCAGCGGCTTCGGTGACACGCACGGCCAAAAGGCCTTCATTGCGCACCGGCAATTGCACCAGCACATGCGGCAGCTGATCGTCCTGAAGATCAGCCTTAAGAATTTTGGGGTTTTTGCGGAAGACCCGGACCCATGCGAGGACCGCCAGCTGGACCGACAGGGTGCAGACGGCAACCAGGACGCAACAGAGTGCGAATTGCAGGGCGAGGGAAAGACCGTGCATGGCGAAGGTTCAGGCCCCCAAAGGCTTAGTCCGGCGGAATCGCTGGAGTTTCCGCTTCTATGAATATGCCGGGAGCAGCATAAAAGGCCATCCCCAGCGACCTGGCGCCCGGCACGGACCGGGCGCTGTGAACTTCTTACGCCCGGGCGGCTTTAGCAAGGAAAAATGGCCCGGCGGAACGGACCGGGACCGCCGCCGGAACTTGGGCGGCCTGTCGTTGATTACTATATAATAGCAGTCCGATCAGGGAGACAGTTCCGTGGACAGGAAGTTGCCGTCGCTTCGCGCCCTTGGCGGGCCTTTGGTGGTGTTGAGTTTCCTGGCCCTGGCCGGATGCGCCACCCCTGCGGCCTATGCGCCCATGATGCCGGGGCAGGCCACCGGCTACACCGACCGGCAGATTTCAGAGAATCGCTGGCGGGTGACGTTCACCGGCAATTCGGTTACTCCCCGCGAACTGGTTGAAACCAATCTCCTGCGGCGGGCTGCCGACGTGACCCTGGCGGCGGGCCGCACCCATTTCATCTTCGACACGCGCGATACAAAGGCGCGCACCCGCTATGACGCCTTTCCGACCGGCTCCGGTTTTGGCTATGGCGGCTTCGGATATGGCGGTTTTGGGGGTTATGGCTATGGCCCCGGCTTTTGGCGCTTCCGGCCGGCTTGGGGTTATTACGGCGGGTTCGGGCCTGAGGTCGATATCGTCAGCAGCACAAAATATGAATCCTATGCCGAGATCGTGCTCCTGACCGCCGATCAGGCCGCCCGCGATCCCCGCGCGCTCGATGCCCGCGATGTGATCGCCCATATGCCGCCGCTGCCGCCACCGCCTCGCACTTAAGCGGCGCCGCGTCGGACCAGGAAGCGATGATGAT
Source organism: uncultured Rhizobium sp. (assembly GCA_964461855.1). GTDB lineage: Bacteria > Pseudomonadota > Alphaproteobacteria > Micropepsales > Micropepsaceae > Rhizomicrobium. The sequence goes on from CAYWWT010000029.1 coordinate 18,525, forward strand.
CGGTCGCTTTCTCGCTCTCGAGCAGGGTGTGCCCCTCGTGCGAACACATATGCGGAATATCGACCACCGACAAAGGATCGCTGGCGAGAATCCAGATCGTTTCGCCCGGCGCCATTGCCGCCAGGCTTTTGCGCGCCAACATCGCTGGCAGCGGACACTTCAAGCCGCGTAGATCTAGGTCTTCCATTATCTTTCAACGTGCACAGGCTTTCTTCCCCCGCGCGGCAAAGCCGCTGGCGGGGAAGATGTCTGCTAGGCCGCTTGCGGCCGTGGCAGACAGATGGGGGCAAT
>CAYWWT010000030.1:0-18608 GCA_964461855.1 uncultured Rhizobium sp.
GCTAGGCCAAAGAACCGCGCCGAAAAAAATGGCCGCTTCGGAGACCGAAGCGGCCAAGTTCAGGGAGGAAACGCCCAGGAAGGGCGGCGGCTTCGCGGGCGGACCCGCAATACCGCGCTGCAACAATATGATGGAGCGCAACCCCATCCGCAAGTCTCAAAATATCCGTCCCGTCCGAAATTTCCCTTCTGAAACAAGCAATTTTTCGTACTCTCCGGCGAATTTTGGGGCATTTGGCCGCAATAAGGGCAATTGTGCGGCGCAATAATGCACAAAATTCGGCACCCCGGAAAAGCCGCCATGGCTTCATGCGTCCGTCGTTGGCCCGCAACAAAAGATTCGCGCGGGTCAGCTATTTCGCCCCCGCCGATCCGACGTACCCGGACCAAAAGGTGGAGACCCGAAATGGCCCGATCCTTTCTGAAGACCTTCCAGCCGGATGACATCTGGCTTGGGCCGGCGGGAGCGCCCTTCGCCGCCCGCGCATCGCGCGTCAAACCGTTTCGCCCGCTGCGCAGCCATCGCACCATCTTCATCTCGGACACGCATCTGGGCACGCGCGGCTGCAAGGCCGAAGCCCTGGCGGATTTTCTTGCCCACAATGAATGCGGCACGCTTTTTCTGGTCGGCGACATTGTCGATGGCTGGCAGCTCAAGCGGCGCTGGTACTGGAACGAAGCGCAAAGCCGCGTGGTGGCGGAAATCCTGGCCAAGGCCGACAACGGCACGCGCGTGATCTTCGTGCCGGGCAACCATGACGAATTCGCCCGCGACTATGCGGGCAGGCTGTTCGGCGGCATCGAGATCGTCAACGAGACCATTCACGAAACCGCGGAGGGGCTGCGCCTGCTGGTGCTGCATGGCGATCGCTTCGACGGCGTCATCGCCACGGCCAAATGGCTCGCGCATCTGGGCGACTGGGCCTATGGCGTCGCGCTGTCCTGGAACGATCTTCTGTTCGCGGTGAGAAAGCGGCTGGGCCTGCCCTACTGGTCGCTGTCGGCATGGCTGAAGCACAAGGTCAAGAACGCGGTCGAATATATCTCGCGCTTCGAGGAAGCGGTGGCGGCGGAAGCGGAGAAGCGGAATGTGGATGGTGTGGTCTGCGGCCATATCCATCACGCCGAAATCCGCCGGATCGGCGGCGTGCTCTATCTCAACGACGGAGACTGGGTTGAAAGCTGCAGCGCCCTTGTCGAAGATGCCCGCGGAAATCTGGAGATTCTTCGCTGGGCCAGCCCCTCTCAGAGAAACCCGTCCGACCTCGCGGCCGAAGCGGGCATGCCCGCGCTTATTCCCGCGTAGGACACGGCGTCTCCTTCCGGGTGCGATCCCCGGCATCGCGGCGCATTTGAAGGTCCTGATCGTCACCGACGCCTGGAAGCCCCAGGTCAATGGGGTGGTGCGCACCTTGGAAGTGCTGGGCGAGGATCTCGCAGCGCTGGGCCATACCGTGCGCTATGCCACGCCCGAAGGCCGCTTCACCATCGGGCTTCCCACCTATCGCGAAATTCGCCTGGCGCTCTTTCCTCGCGCGCGGCTGGAAAGAGAGATACGCGACTTCGCGCCCGACGCGGTGCATATCGCCACCGAAGGCACCTTGGGCATGAGCGCGCGCGCCATCTGCCTGAAGCATGGCATCGCCTTTTCCACGTCCTTTCACACGCGCTTTCCCGAATATGTCCGCGCCCGTTTTCCCCTGGTGCCGGAAGAACTGGTCTATCGCTGGCTGCGCTGGTTTCACGGTCCCGCCACCGCCATGATGGTGGCGACCGAAAGCCTGAAGCGCGAAATGGCGGCGCATGGCTTCACCAATCTGCGCATCTGGTCGCGCGGTGTCGATGTGAAGCATTTCCGTCCCATCCCGGGCGCAGAACTGCCCTACGCGCAGCCCATCTGGCTCTCCGTCGGCCGGGTCGCGGTGGAAAAGAATATCGAAGCCTTCCTGGCGCTCGATTTGCCCGGCACCAAGCTCGTCGTGGGCGATGGGCCCGCCCGCACGGCTTTGGAAGCGGCCTATCCCGAAACAATCTTCCTGGGCGCGCTTTCGGGAGAGGCGCTGGTGCGGACCTATGCCGGCAGCACGGTTTTCGTCTTTCCCAGCCGGACCGACACGTTTGGACTGGTGCTGCTGGAGGCGCTTGCCTGCGGGCTTCCCGTGGCCGCCTATCCAGTCCAGGGGCCCCTGGATGTGGTCGGAGAAGCTCCCGTGGCGGCCCTGAACGAGGATCTGCGCCAGGCTTGTCTCAGTGCCCTCCAGATCGCCCATGATCCCGGTCCGGTCAGCCCCCGCGCCTTTGCCGAAGACCATTCCTGGCGCGCCTGCACCTTGCAGTTCCTGCGCAATATCGTGGTCGAACCCGACCAGCCCTAAAATCCTTCTAATGAAAGAACTTATGCGGGGCCGCCGCCCCGTCTCGGCCTTTCGCCTGCCGGTCTCCCGCGCTAGAACCCTAGGAAAACCCGAGGCCCGAAGTTCCACCCATGACGCCGCTTTCCCGCGCCGCCTCGTCCCAGGGTTTTGGCCGGCCATTCCTGTCGGCCCGGGAACTTGCCTTCCTGATCCTCACGGTCCTGTTCTGGGCGGGTTTTGTCATTGTGCTGGGCAAGGACACGAGCTGGGATTTCCGGAACTATCACTGGTACGCCCCTTACGCCTTTCTCAATCACCGCGAGGGCCTGGATGTCGCGGTCGCGCATCTGGGCAGCTACTACAATCCCTTTCTCGATATTCCCTTCTATCTGCTCGCCGTCCACACCCATGCCTGGATCGCGCTGGGCGTATTGGGGGCAGTCCAGGGCGCCAATGTGGTGCCGCTCTATCTGATCGCGCGCGAGAGCCTCACCATTGCCGATCGCGAGATCGGCGCAGGCGTGCTGGCGCTTCTGGGACAGGTGGGCGCCCTCACCCTCTCCATGTTCGGAACCACCTATTACGACAATGTGATGAGCCTGTTCGCGCTCTCGGGCCTCGCCATCCTGGTGGTGAAACGGGAAACATTGCGCAGCGGCCCGCCCTGGAAGGCAGCGGGCCTTGCCGCGCTCGCGGGCCTGGTGACCGGCAGCGCCATGGGACTGAAGCTGCCGGAAATGCCTTTCTGTGCCGGCTTCGCCGCCGCTCTGGTGGCGGTCGGCGGAAATCTGCGCCAGCAAGCCGCCCGCCTGACCGCGGGCGGCATCGCGGGCATTCTGGGCGTGGCGCTCTTCAGCGCCTGGTGGATGCTTCACGTCAAGGCGATGACGGGCAATCCGCTCTTTCCCTATTTCAACGATTACTGGCATTCGCCGCTGGCGCTGGATTCGCCCTATCGCGACATGCGCTTCCTTCCGGTCCATTTCTGGCGCCAGCTGCTTTTTCCCATCCTCTTCACCATCGACTGGCATGTGACGGCCGATTTCGGCTTTCAGGATCTACGCGTGATGGTGGCCTATCTCACCGTCATTCCCGCCACCCTGATCTGGCTTTTCCGGCGCGAAAGCCGCGATGCCCTGACCGACAAGCATGTCACGCGGATCCTCTTCGCCTTCGCCGCAATCGCCTACCTGGCCTGGCTGAATTTCTTTGCGATCTATCGCTACATCGTTCTTCTGGAGATGCTGTCGCCGCTTCTGATCGTGGCGGCGGTCGGACTGTTTCCCGTAACCCGCCGCGCGCGTTATCTGACCCTGGGCGCGCTCTGCTTCGCCATCCTGGTCACGGCGCGCAGCGATTTCCTGGAACGTGCCCCGGTGGAAGATCCCTATGTCGCGGTCGCGCTGCCGCCGATCCCGCATCCCGACAACACCATGGTGCTGATGACCGGCGATGCCCCCATGGGGTTCCTGGCGCCGTCCCTGCCGCATCAGATTCCCATCCTGCGCATTGATGGCTGGATGGTGCAGCCCAAGGATGGCAGCGGGTTGACGCGGCAGATGCGGGCCCGCGTGGCGGCGCATCGCCGCAAAGGCGGCGAGCTCTATCTGATCGCCGATGCCACCGACATGGGACGCGCGCGCGACGCCCTTGCGGATTATGGCCTTGCCATCCGCTGGACGGAATGCCAGCAATTCGACACCAATATCGCGGGCACCTACCAATGGTGCCCCCTGACGGGGAAGCCATGAGCCCGCGCATCGCCATTCTGGTGCCCTGCTACAATGAGGAAGCCGCGATCGCGCATGTGGTGCGCGACTTTCGTGGCGCGATGCCGCAAGCGGCGGTCTATGTCTATGACAACAATTCCCGCGACCAGACCATGGCGCGGGCGCGCGAGGCCGGCGCCATCGTGCGCAGCGAACCGCGCCAGGGCAAAGGCAATGTGGTTCGCCGCATGTTCGCCGATATCGAGGCGGACATTTATATCCTGGTCGATGGCGACGATACTTATGACGCATCGGCGGCGCCCGGGATGGTCGCGAATGTGATCGCATCCGGCGCCGATATTCTCACTGCGCGGCGCATTCATACCCAGGCATCCGCCTATCGTCCGGGCCATGTCTTCGGCAATCACCTCCTGACGGGCCTGGTGGCAGTGCTGTTCAATGTGCGGTTGGGCGACATGCTGTCCGGCTATCGCGTCTTTTCGCGCCGCTTCGTCAAATCCTTTCCCCTCAGTGCGGAAGGCTTCGGCATTGAAACCGAACTGACCGTGCATGCGGTGCGGTTGATGATGCCGATGATCGAGATGGACACGCGCTACAAGGAGCGTCCGGTCGGCTCGGTCTCCAAGCTCAACACCTGGCGCGACGGCTTCCGCATCCTTTCCACCATCGGCTATCTGGTGCGCGAAGAACGCCCGTTGATCTTCTTTTCCTTCTTTTTCGTCCTGTTGGCGGGACTGTCGCTGTACCTCGGCACCCCCGTGGTGACGGAGTTTCTCAAGACCAACCAGGTGCCGCGGCTTCCCACCGCCGTGCTGGCGACAGGACTGATGCTGCTGGCGTTTCTCTCCCTCACCTGCGGCCTGATCCTGGATACGGTGACGCGCGGACGCTGGGAATTGAAGCGTATGACCTATCTTTCCTTTCCGGGGCCGCTGGAATCGGATTTCGACCGCGCCCAGCCGCATCCGCGCGCCGACAAACCGTGAGCTGGACGCGCGCGCTGGCGCGGTTTTCCTTTGTCCGGTTCGCGATCATCGGCGGGCTGGGATTTGTGGTCGATTCCGCGGTGCTCGCCGCCGATACCAATTGGTTGGGGCTCGATCCCTTCAAGGGCCGCATCCTGTCGATCTTCTGCGCCATGGTGTGCACCTGGCTTGGCAATCGCTATTTCACATTTTCCGGCAAGCGCGCGCGCGGAAGCGTGACGGCGGTGTTTCACGAATGGAGCAAATTCGCCGCCACCAACATGGTGGGCGCTGTGGTGAATTACGCTGTCTATGCCGCATTGCTGTATTTCGCGCACCCGCCCTTCAACAACAAATATGCGGCGCTGGTGGCCGGCGTGCTGGCGGGCCTGGTGTTCAATTTCACCTTGTCCCGCAAGCTGGTCTTCACCGGCCGCACGCCGCCGCTCTAAAATTAATTTTCGACCGTCACCGATTTGATCACGGCGAAAGCCGCCACGCCCGCGGCCAGTTCCAGGCGCTGCACCGAAGCGGCGGTGAGGCGCGCCACCAAACGCGCGGAGCCGCAGCGCATCTCCACTTCCGCCTTGGCGCCGTCCAGCCGCACGGCCGATATCGTCACCGGCAGGATGTTGTTGGCGCTGATCGCGGTCGGAATGTCGCGGGCGATGAGGATTTCGTCGGCGCCGATGCGAACCCGCATGCGCGCCCCTGGCGCGGCAGGTTCGGCGACCAGAAGCGTCCCACCATCGAAAGCGAGTTTGGTGAGACCCGCCTCGGTCCCGGTGGATTGCGCTTCCAGAACCGCGCCCAAAGGCTTTTCCGCGCCCAGTCCCGCCAGAAGCTCGAAAACGCTGCCCTGTGCCGTGACACGGCCCCGTTCCAGCAGGATGACCCTGTCGGCAAGCCGCGCCACTTCGTCCAACGAATGGCTGACATAGAAGATCGGGATGCGGGCGATGTCGCGCAGCTTTTCCAGCCAGGGCAGGATCTCGGCACGCCGCCCGGCGTCCAGGCTGGCCAGCGGCTCATCCAGCAGCAGGATGTCGGGCGAAGCCAGCAAGGCACGGCCAAGCGCGACCCGGCTCTTCTCGCCGCCCGAAAGATGTCTGGGCGAGCGTGCGAGAAGAGTGTCCAAACCCAGAAGCGCGACCGTCCTGGCGATCTCGTCTTCGCCCGCGCGCTTGCCGGCGCGCCGCCAGCCGAACAGCAGATTGTTTTCCACACTCATGTGCGGAAACAGCCTGGCGTCCTGAAACACCAGTCCGGCACGGCGCTTTTCGGGCGTCACGAAAATCCCCGCGCTGGTATCGAGGACAGTGCGGCCCTCCAGCACGATACGGCCTTCGGCGGGCCGTATCAGGCCCGCCAGCGCATGCACGATGCTGCTCTTGCCCGCGCCCGACGGACCGAACAGGGCGGTCACGCCGCCCGATGCCGCCGTGAAGGCCACGTCCAGCGTGAAATCACCCTGGAGATGGCGAAGGAAAATTTCTGCGCTCATCGCCCGGACTTTCCGGTGGCGCGGCGCATGATCATCTGCGCGCCGATCAGAAAGACGAATGCCAGAAGAATGGAAAGAACGGACAGGCGCGCGGCCTGGGCCTCACCGCCCGGCGTCTGCAAGGCGGTGTAGATCGCAAGCGGCAGGGTACGGGTCTCGCCGGGGATATTGGAGACGAAGGTGATGATGGCGCCGAACTCGCCCAGGCAGCCCGCAAAGGCGGTGATCGCGCCCGCCACCAGGCCCGGCAGGGCAAGCGGAAGGGTGACATTCACCAGCCGGTCCAGCCAGCCCGCGCCCAAGGTTCGGGCTGCCTCGTCCAGGCCGGCGTCGCGCGCGTCCAGCGCCAAGCGGATGGCGCGGACCTGAAAGGGAAAAGTGAAGATGGCGCTGGCCAGGACCGCGCCGGTCCAGCGGAAGACAAGCACGATGCCGAACTGGTCCTTGAGGAAAGCCCCGACCCCGCCCCTGGTGCCGAATATGACCAGCAGAAGAAATCCCATCGCGACCGGCGGCAACACCAGCGGCAATTGCACCAGGCCATCCAGGAGGGTTTTGCCCCAGAAGCTGCGCGACAACAGCAAGGCGGTGGCGACCGCAAAGGGCAGCGCCACCGCGACCGCAACCGAAGCGATCTTCAGGCTGAGCAGCAGCGCTTCGACTTCATCCGGGCTGAGAAATCCCATGGAGCCTCCCACTCGCTTATAACGCAAGCGAAGACCCGAAAACAAAACGGCCGCCCACCGGGCGGCCGTTTGCTTGTCCTTTTATGGATCGATCAATGGCGCGCGTAGAGCGACCAGAGATGGGCGACCATCGCCGACTTGTCGTTCGGATTGGCCGGCTTGGCCACATCGAACGCCTTGACGGCATCGCTCTTCTGGCCGGCCGCGACCAATGCCATGCCGAGACGGATCTGGGCGTTGTTCTTGTCGTCCACGCCCTTGGCGATACCCGCCTTGATGGTGGCGACGGCTTCCTTGCCCTTGCCCTGGCCCCATTGGTCTTCACCGATCCGCACCAGCGCATCGCCCTTGGGCGCGGCTTGAGCGGCGGCGAGATCCTTGGCCTGGTTGGCGGCAGCGGCGGCGGCCTGGGTCTTGGCCAGCGCCAACAGCTTGTTGGTGCGGTCGTCGGTCAACACTTTGGCAGCTTGGCCTTTTTCCAGAACGGCTTGCGCTTCGGCGAAGAATTTCAGCTGAATCGCCAGCTGCGCCAAGGTCGTGTACTCGTCCTTGCCGGCGATGGTGCCGGTCAAGAGCTTCAGGCGATAGACATCGAGCGTGTCGTGATCGCGCATGCCCTGGCCGCGCTCGCTGAGCTTGAGCAGGTTGTTCCAATATTCCGGCTTGCCCGTGCGGCCGACCAGCGTTTCCAACGCACTGCGTTCGGTCACCGCATCGCCGGCATCATGGGCGCAGCTCATCTGCAATTGCAGCGTGGCGTCGCCCGGATTGGCGCCGAAATTGCTCTTGATGTACTTCAGGCAGCCCTGCTTGTCGCCGGACAGATAATAGGCCTGGGCCACGATCTGCATCGAAGCGGCATCGAGGGCGCCATGGCTCTTCAGCGCTTCGCTGTCCGCGATCACGTCCTTGTATTTCTTGGCGTTGTAGTCGTTGGCGAACTTGGCCTTGGCGCCGGCGGTGGTCGACGTGTCGCCCGACTTGACCGCGATGAAATCCTTCATCTGAGCGATGATCTTGGTTTCCTCGGCGGACTTGCCCGGAATGGCTTCCGCTTCGTTCACCTTGGCCATCGCGCCCTTATAATTGCCGGCGGCAGCAAGCTGCTGCGCTTCCTGCAGAGGCTTGCCGACCTTCGCGCTCACCGCAGCGGCGGCCGGCGTGGAGAGAACCAGGGTCGCACCGCAGACCGTGGCGGTGCCCAGAAGGAACGCCGTGGTGACGGCACGCAGTTTACTCGCAGTCATAACAAGACCTCTCTTCGATCATCAAAAAAGGAAAGCGTGCGGGGTCGCCGCACGCTTTTCATTCGCGGCCATGTCCCTCACAGCCTAATTATACTGATCAATTCCGGTGAAACCAATATGGGTCGCGCCGAGACGCTGGGCGTCGGCGAGAACCTTGGCCACCGCGTCATATTTGGCCAGACGATTGGGATTGATGTGGATTTCTGGCTGCGGCGTCTTCGTTGCCGCATCTGCGAAATAGGAATCCATCGTGGCCCGATCGACCGGCTGACCATTCCAGGTGACGCTGCCGTCAAAGTCCACCGCCAGTTCCACGGTTTCCGGAATAACGGTCGGAGGCGTGGCGCTGGGCGCAGGCATGTCCAGCTTCACGGCATGGGTCTGGATCGGCAGAGTAATGATCAGGAGCGTCAGGAGAACGAGCATCACGTCGATCAACGGCGTGGTGTTCATTTCCACCATGACTTCGCCTTCGCCACTGGCATTACCAACACTCATAGACATGGGGCGTTACCTTTTTCTAGTCCGTCAAACGATCAATAGGTGCTTGCGTCGAGCATATGCGGCTCGGTGATGAAGCCGACTTTCTGGATGCCAGCCTGCTGGCATGCCAGAATGACGCGTCCCACCGCTTCGAACCGCACGCTCTTGTCGCCCCGGATATGAACTTCGGGGAGCGGCTTGTGCGCGGCGGAAGCAGACTTCAACGAATCAACGAGAAGATCGCGCAGCTCTGCCGGCGTAACGGGCTTCTCGTTGTTGTTGACATACATATTCTCGTCCTTGTCCACCGCTACCACAATATTCTCAGGCTTCGTCTGGGTGACGATATTGCGGTAGGTCGGCAGCTGCACCGGGATGCTCTTCACGATCACCGGAATGGTGACCAGGAAGATGATCAGCATCACCAACATCACGTCCACCAGCGGGGTGGTATTGATTTCGGTGTTTAATGCAGCGTCATCGTCCGGTACTGCATGTTGGACGTCGATGGCCATGAACTACTCTCCGCGTGTTAAAGCGCTATCTCTCAACTCTCGAGCTTACTTGCTCTTGGTGATCAGATAGGCCTGGAGGTCGCCCGCGAACGCGCGCAGCTTCTCGGTGATCACCTTGTTGCGGCGGACCAGGTAGTTGTAGAGCAACACTGCCGGAACCGCGACCGCCAGACCGAGCGCGGTCATGATCAGCGCTTCACCGACCGGGCCGGCGACCTTGTCGATCGAAGCCTGACCGGCGACGCCGATACCGATAAGGGCGTTCAAGATACCCATGACGGTGCCGAACAGACCGACGAACGGCGAGACCGAACCGACCGAGGCGAGGAAGGTGACGCCGCCCTGCAGCTTGCCGTTGGCGTCTTCAAGCTGACGGGTCAGCGACATGCCGATCCAGTCATTCATGCCAACCAGGCTGGTGCCGCTGGTGGAGGCATTCACGCCCGCTTCGGCGATGCCGCGGAACACGGAGGCCTTGGGCAGCTTGTCGATGCCTTCATTCAGGGTGGCGGAGGTCCAGAACTTCTTCTCGACCGTCTTGACCTGGCCGAGAATGCGCTGCTGGTCGATCCACTTGGTGAAGAAGATGTACCAGGTGCCGAGCGACATGACCGCCAGAACGATCAGGATGCCGCGCGAAACCAGGTTGCCGGTTTCCCAGATGTGGCTGAGACCATAGGGGGTCGACTGATTGGCTTCCGCGACCTGCGCGGCCGCGTCATTGGCCGGAGCGGCCGGGGCAGCGGCGGCGTCGGGGGCAGGAGCGGCGGCGGCGTCGGGCGCCGGAGCAGCAGCAGCGTCGGGCGCCGGGGCGGCGGCGGCGTCAGCAGCCGGGGCCGGGGTATTTTGAGCAGAGGCCGGAGCAACAGCGCCCAGGCCGGTCATGAAGACGATAGCGGCAGCGATCGTCAGAGTCTTGAAGTTCATTTTCTCACTCCGTGAATAAGCAGATAAATTGGTTGTTACTGAGCGTCTTTAAGATTCCAGACCATGGACACATTCGCGTTGACTGCGACCGCTTGGCCGTTCTGCGTCGGCGGCTTCCACCGCCAATGGTCTTTCACATAACTGCAAGCAGCGGTGTCGAGACGCTCGGAACCGGATGACTTGATGATTTTGCACGCGTCGACAGAGCCCTCTTTGTTGATGGCGACTTCCATCTGAGAGGTCCCCTGCTCGCCCAGACGCTGGGAGATGGTGGGGTAGGGCGGCTTGGTATGCGTGCGCGCGATCGATTCCAGCTGGGTCGGCGCGGCGGCCGGCGGTGCGGCCTTAGGCGGCGGCGCCGGCGGTGTCTTCACCGTGGTGATCGGCGGAGGCGCTTCCGCCGCGACGCTGAATTCGGGAACGATCGCGACCGGCGGCGGTGGCTTGGCCAAATCCGGCGGCGGCGGCGGCGGCGCCTTGGGCGGCACCTTCTCGGCGGCGACCGACGCCTGGATGTCGTGGATCTGCTTCATGATCTGACCGGACGCCAACGCGGCGACAAGCGCGGCGATCGCCAGGACGTGGATACCAATAACGATGGCCAAGCCCGCAAGTTTGCTGCCTGGGGAAGATTTACCGGTCTGGAGATGATGTGGACGTTCCATGCGCTCTCGCTCACTAGACAAGACAAACCCGGCGCGCTTGCGCCGGGCCTAACAAACTTGGGATCGAGACAAAAATTCTTCCCAACCTGGCGCTATTCATTAGCGCTCGTTGGTCTTTGTTAAAGCAATCGTAATCGCGCTTGGCAAGAGGAAACGCAAACAGGGTAACGAACCGGGTCCCCTCCGAACCCGGCGCGCTTGCATGGCGCGCAGGGCGCCCGAAGCGGATACATCTTGTACTTCGCACATGCAGCATAGCGGCAAAAAAAGCAATTGCGTCATAACACCCCATGATTCCGATGGGAATCGCGATGTGTGGATCGGTCGGAAATTTTCTTATTTGCAGAGCAACATAAACGATTGCCGCCGGTTTCGGCATGTTGCACGAGTTCCCCGCCCGATTTTGTGGCACAGCATGCGGCGAAAAAGCCTGTGAAAAACTCAGGCCCTCGCGCTGTCACAAAAGCGGCGGCACGGAATTGCGCGATTCCAGCCTTTCGCGGAGAGTGATTGCGTCACCGCAACGAGTTTCCCATGCGATATCTCCATACAATGGTGCGCGTTTCCGACCTGGAATCGGCTTTAAATTTTTATTGCGCGAAGCTCGGCCTGAAAGAAGTCCGGCGCACGGAGAACGAAAAAGGCCGATTTACCTTGGTTTTTCTGGCTGCGCCGGATGACCGGGATGCCCAGGGCGATCGATCTCCGATGGTGGAACTGACCTGGAACTGGGATCCGGAAAATTACAGCGGGGGGCGCAATTTCGGCCACCTCGCCTATGCCGTGAAAGATATCTACGCGCTGTGCGAAAAGCTCGCCGCCGCCGGCGTCACCATTCATCGCCCGCCCCGCGACGGTCATATGGCGTTTATTCGCTCGCCCGACGGCATCTCCATCGAACTGCTGCAGGAGGGCCGCGCCCTGCCGCCACGCGAACCCTGGATCTCGATGCCCAACACAGGAAGCTGGTGACATGAATTTCGCATCCGACAATGCTTATGGCGTGCTTGCGCAGATCTGGCCGGCCCTGGAGGCTGCCGATAAGGGCGCCGCGCTGGCCTACGGCAATGACACGCTCACCCGCGACCTGACGGCCCGGTTCTCCGCGCTTTTCGAACGCGAAGTGGCGGCCTTTCCTGTCTATACGGGCACGGCGGCGAATGCGTTGGCGCTGGCCTGTCTCACGCCGTCTTTCGGCGCGGTGCTCTGTCATCAGGACAGCCACATCATGACGTCGGAATGCGGCGCACCCGAATTCTATTCCGGCGCCAAGCTGGTCGGGATGCAGAGCCCAAATGGAAAATTCACGCCGGACGACATTGCCCAGGCCCTGTCGGGACTGGACGGGAGCGTTCACAGCGTGCAGCCCCGTGCCGTGAGTGTGAGCCAGGCGAGCGAACTGGGCACGGTTTACAGCCCCGCCGAATTGGCCGCGATCGCCGATGTGACCCATGCGCGGGGCATGAAGCTCCACATGGACGGCGCCCGCTTTGCCAATGCCATGGCGCATCTGGGCTGCACCCCGGCGGAAGGGACGTGGAAAAACGGCGTCGATGTTCTGTCCTTTGGCGCGACCAAGGCCGGCGCGCTGGCGGCGGAAGCGGTGGTCTTTTTCGATCCGGCGCTCGCGTCGGAATTCGAATATCGCCGCAAACGTGGCGGGCACCTGGCGTCCAAGATGCGCTTTGTCTCCGCCCAGCTCGAAGCGATGCTGAAGGACGATCTGTGGCTTCAAAGCGGCGCCCGCGCAAACGCGCTGGCGGCGCGGGTGGCGGGAGCACTGGAAAAAGCCGGCGGTATCGAGATCGCCTATCCCGTGGAAACCAACATGGTGTTCGCCCGCATGCCGGTAGAGAAGGCCGCGCGGATGCGTGCGGGCGGCGCGCAATTCCATGACTGGTTTCCAGCGCAGAAGGACGGAATGGTAATAACGCGTCTGGCCTTCGCCTTCGCGACGCCCGAAGAGCATGTGGCCAAGCTCATCGAACTGGCGAACATGGAATAGTCAGCAATCAGTGGTGAGCTTGTTGCTGCGGCCGCTCGCCCAAGCTCGCGGCGCTCGTTCGCTTTCGCAGGTCCACTGGACCTGCTCACGCGCTATGCGCGCCGCTCCTCGCAGCACGTGAGGAGGCGCGACGCTCTCAGGGACCAAAAGGCCCGCGTCAGATGCGGCCCAGGAGAGTTAGGGTGCCGACCTGAGTGGTCGATCCGTTATTGCCGCGCACCCAATCGTAATTGACGCCCAGATGCCAGGTGTCGGTCCCTGCGCCCAGCGACAGGCCCGCGACGGCGTTGCCGGTATCGGGATCCGGTCCCACAAACGTAAAGGTGTTGTTGGGCGTGCCCAGGCCGCCGGTCGAAACAAAACCGGCCTTCAGCTTCACCGGGGTGTTGACCAGATCGTAGCGATAGCCCAGCCGCGCCTCCGGCGAAATCGTGGCGCCGAACATGGTGAAGCTGGTCTTGACGTCGCCGCCGATCGAGCCGCGGAACGAATTGGCGTAGTAAGGCGCGACCTGCAGGTCGAGGCCGTCGCCGCCGCCGGTCTCGGTATAGCCTTCTTCGCGCATCGTCAGGCCATCGAGCGAGATGTGCGGCAGGAATTCCAGGAAGCCGTATTTCATGAAGACGCCGCCGGTGACGCCGCCCGAGGCCAGAAGGCCGGCGCGCTTGCCGACCGCGTCGCGGCTCTGATCGGCCACCACCATGGTGCGGTTGCCGTCGAAACTGCCGTAACCCAGGCTGGCGGTGGAATCGATGAAGATGTGCTTGCCGCGCCAGTCGCTATAGCCGGTCAGCATGTACCATTGCTCATGCGTCAGGCTGCTGCGCGGCAAGGTCTCGCTGACATCGCCCGAATAATAGGTGATGGCGCCGCCAAACCAGCCGTTGCGCGCCGAGCCGAAATCCAGGCCCAGCGAGAAGCCGAAGCCGTGATCCTTGTAATTTGTGAGCGTGCCGTTGGCGTCGTTGCGGCCCTTGTTGTTGATGTTGCCGATGAACTCCTCGCTCCAGAGCGTGAGTTCGCCGGGCTGGTCGGCATAGGAGCGCAAAAGGCGCTGGCGCGCCGCCACCGGACCGGTGGCCTGGTCGGTGAGCAGGATCGCAACCTGGCGCGTGCCGCCCGACACGTCGGGGGTCATCTGCGAGAAGATTTCGTTCGCCCGCTGCTGGCTGGCGGCGACATTGATGCCGCTCGCGGGGATGCCGTTGGTCTTGTAGACCGTCATCGCACCACCGATGGCCGAGCCCAATTGCGGATCGTTGGCGAGGGCCGCCGCCGCATAAGGGAATATCGCCTTGGCGTCGCCGCTGAGATTGAGGCCCGGCGTGCCGTCTGCGTTGGTGGCGCCGGTCGAGCGCGGCAGCAAGGTCAGCAGAAGATTGTTCTGGCCCGCATCGAAGGACAGGGGATCGGGCACGCCGGCGCTGTTGCCGGCCGTGTCGGCCTGGGATTCGAACAGGAAGGGAATATTCTGCGACAGGGTGGCGTTCTGCTGCGCCAGGGTCGTATCGACAATCGCGGTCTGCGAACTGATCAGGGTGATGACCTGACGGGTGGGGTTGGCCGTCGATTCCGCCGTGGTGCCCGATGAAATGAAGCTGCCCAGCTTCAGGCCGATATTGGCGTTGGAAAGGACGACATTGGGCGCGGTCGATCCATTGGTGGTGGCCTGGACCACGGGCGTGACGGAAGACGCGTTGTTCTGGGTCAGGGAAAGACCCAGGGTGCCGCCATTGGAAACGATCAGGTCGTGGACATTCACCGAACCGCCCGTGGGCGCGGCGAGGAAGAGCTGGCCGTTGTTATCGACATGCACGTCCAGCCCGCCGGGCGAGGACGCGATGATGCTGTTGACGTAACCGAAGCCGCCGACATGCAGCAAATTGCCCGTGCCGGAGCCGAAATTGATCAGATTGGCTTCGCTGATCGGCGGGGCGCCGGACGGGGTGCTGCTGATACGGCCCGTGATGGTGGCGTAATTGAACGGGGTGTTGGCAATGGCCGCGCCCTGGACCGCGGTGATCGCGGTATTGGCGTTGCCGCTATTGTCATTGGGATTGATGGCGTCGCCGACATTGCCGACATTCAGGGTGTTGCTGCCGCCGCCCGAATTGAAAAAGATATCGCCTTCGATCAGCCCGCTATTGTTGATGGCGGTAGTGCCGGCCGTGCCCGGCAGCAAGTTGATCGCGACGGTGCTGTTGACCACATGGGCGTTGGCACCCGGCGTCTGCACGGTGGTGACGGCGGTGATCTGTCCGGCATTGTTGATCAGCCGGACGCTGCCGGATTGATCCAGAATCGCGGTGGCGTTCTGGGTGAAGGGCGACGCCGCCGGCGCATTGATCGCGTCGGGCGAAATCGTGCTGGTTCTGACATTGGCGGCGATCGAACCATGCTGGAGCACGTCGATCTGCGGCACCACGGCCTGGTCGCCGATCTGCAGCGCCGTGGCGATACCGCCCCCGGGCCCGACCACGGCCGCGGCGATCGCGCCCGGCGTATAGGTGCTGCCGCTGATGAATTCGCCCGCCACATCGATCCGCGGAACCGTGGCGAAAGCGCCGATATAGAGGCCTTCGGCGGCGATGCTGGAGGTGGTGTCTTCTCCGGTCTGGGCCTGGGCGCGGATGGTGCCGGTATTGAGCAGGCCGCCGGTCGCCGCCGCGGTGTTGCAGACACCGCCCGACACGACGCCGAGGCAGGTGAAATTGACGGCCGAAGAACCCTGAATGGCCACAGCCAGCGCGCTCACATCCAGATCGGCAGGCTGGCCGGTGATGGTGCCATGGTTGATGAAGGCATAGCCCTTTCCGCCATCGACCGAGTCGATCTGCGTGCCGACCGGTCCGATGATGGCCGGACCGGCCACGGTCGGCGACAGCGAACTGACGGTCTGCGACGGGTCGATCAGCACCACCGGCGCGAAGATCGAGCCGCTGCTGTTGCTGAACAGATCGCCGTTGCCGGTGATCGTCGCGTTGGGCGTGGAGCCGTTGGAGGTCGAAGGGCCGGCATTGTAGAAGCCGCCCGCCACCGAGCCGCCGATGATGACGGCGCTGCCGCTTTCGAAATTGCCGCCCTTGCGGTTCGGATTGAGCGTGCCGATGACCTGGATGGTGCCGAAATTGGCGAAGGCGCCGGTGGAGGCATTGGCCGTGCCGGAATTGACGCAGGTATAGCTCAAGCCCGCATTGTCGGCGCAGGGCGCCATGTTGCCCATGATCGCGATGCCGCGGGCCTGGTTGCCCACCGCCGTCAGGCTGGCGAGCTGTCCGATGACGAAATTGCCATTGAGCGTGCCTTCGACCGCGACAGCCGTATTGCCCAAGGTCTGGGATTTGTCGCTGGCGCTTGCCACCATGCTGCCACCCAAGGTGACATCGCCGTCGATGGTGGTCCCCTTCACCAGGGTGAAGATGTTGCTGCTGTCGCCGATCACCGAAACGGAGGAACTGGCAACAGCCGCGCCGCTGCCGGCCGTGGCCGTAACCGTAGCCAGGGTGATGGGGGCGTAATAGGTATGCCCGCCCTGAACCAGAATGCCGGACTTGCCGGTCCCGTCGCCGGTAAGGTTGATATTGCCGACGTTGGTGATGCCGCTTGAGCTCACAATGTCGCCGGCCGAGGTATCGACCAGGATGCCGACAGCGCCTGCTGTGTTCTGGTTGGAGATCACGCCCTGATTGAGCAGGAAGTTGTTGGAATTGATGGTGACGGCGGGACTCGCCGCCTTGATCTCCACGCCGCCGGAATTGATGGTGATGTCGCCGGCCGATGCGGTGTTGATCGCCTGCTTGCGGGTGTCTGTGATGGTGGTCTCGGCATGGGCCGAGAGCACAAAGGGCGCAGCCAGCAAAGCGGTCGCGGCGGCGGAAAGCATCAGGCGGTGCTTCGTCAAAATCCAAACCTCGTAGTTGTTGGCCCAGAACACCCGCGCTTTTCGCGCAAGCCCTTGATCTGGCTCTGGCCTTTTCAGGCTTTCCGCTCTCATCCGCCCGGATCCGGCCCCGGCCCGCCTTTGTACCCGGCCCGCGCCGCCATTCAACAGCAAATTTTCACGTTTTAATCGGGTGTTAGGCCGTTCCGCCCCAGTCTGGCGGATGAAAAAGGCTTAACCCAAGCGTCCTTCCGCCATGAATCGGGCCCGCCCCACCGTCCTGACCAGACTGAGCCAGACGGAAGTTTCCGCGACGGCGGCCCGCCACGAGATGCTCTATTCCGGCCGTCTGGGCGGGGCGCGGGCCACGTTCACCTTCTGCGACCTGTCGGGACTGGATCTGGCGGGCCGCAACCTCGCCGACGCGGATTTCACCGGCGCGGTGCTGGAGGAAACCAACCTTTCCGGGGCGAGGCTGGACGCCGCCAGCTTCTTCGGCGCCGATCTGCGCCGGGCCAACCTTGCCAATGCCCAGATGCGCCGCGCCGATCTTCGGGGCGCCTCGCTCAGGGGCGCCAATCTTATCGGCACCGATCTTTATGAAGCCGATTTCCGCGAAGGCGCGATCATGGAAAAGGATCGCCACGGCAATCTCAAGATGCTGCAGCATGACGCCAAGCCGTCGGAACTTCCCGCCGCCATGCTCAACTCCGCCAATCTGGAGCGCGCCAAGCTGACGGGCGCGATGGCGGCGCAAGCCGATTTCACCGATGCGGTGATGAAAGGCTGCCGGCTGACGCGCGCCAATCTGCGGCAGGCGCGGCTGACCGGCGCCAATCTCGAAAATGCCGATCTCTCGGGATGCGACCTGTCCGGGGCGGACTTGGCCGGCGCGATTCTGGTCGGCGCGCGGATGGATTTCGCCAACACCCATGGCGCCGATATGTCTCACACCTTGACCGACAAGAGCGAGCCCGACCCCGCCGAAACCAAGCGGATCGAGGAGATGCTGGAGGCCCATGCGCGCTGGGCCGAGACCGATGGCCGCGAAGGCGCGCCCGCCGATCTCGCCGGGCTGGATCTGCGCCGGGTGCGCAATCTGTCGCATCGCATGCTCACAGCGCTGACCGCGTCGAATGCGGTGCTCTATGGCGTCAATCTGGATGGCGCCTCGCTTCAGGGCAGCAATCTGGCGGGCTGCGATTTGCGCAGCGCCCGCTTTCACGGCGCGGACCTGCGCGGGGTGAATCTCTCCGGCGCCAAGCTCAGTCACGCCGATCTCAGCGACAGCAATCTGGGACCCCTGCTCATCACGGGCGACCGCTTGCTGCCGGCGCGACTGGACAATGTCGAAGCCCGCTACGCCGATTTCCATGGCGCCGATCTGCGCAAGGCGCGCATGGCGGGCAGCGATCTGGCCTACACCAATCTGGTGGGATCGGATTTGCGCGGCGCGGACATGACCGATGTCACCTTGATGGGCGCCAAGCTGCCCATGCAGTTCGCGGAGATTGCTTGATTCTTTCTAAGACCCCTCCGCCCTGCGCAGCTTACTTTTGCGCGCTGGCTGACGCCTGCGCGCAATAAGCGCTGCTGCGGGCACCTCCCCGCCAGCATGCTTCGCATGCGCGGGGAGGCCGAGTCACAG
>CAYWWT010000031.1:0-18482 GCA_964461855.1 uncultured Rhizobium sp.
TGAAGGGCCGTGCCCGCATCAAGCGCACCATGTGGTCGCGCCGCGCCCAGGAATATGAAGCCAAGATCGATTCCGGCGATCTCGTCTCCATTGCCGAAGTCGTGCGCGACCTGCACCGCGCCGGCGGCCAGCCGGAGCAATCCTATTCCGAGCGTCAGCTGTATGAAAAAGCCCTCGCCCGGATGGCGCGTGAAGTCGCCGCCGTGGAACGCACCGATGAGCAGACCGCGGTCAAGCGCGTCGAAGGCATGTTGACCAAGAAAGCGGCCTGATTTTTCAGTTCGCAGTGTAAAAAGCCCGGCAGCAATGCCGGGTTTTTTTATTGCAAGATCTCGATCTGCCTCGGGTTGAAGAGCGTCATCTCCAGCCGCCCGCCAAAATTCTCCACAATCCCACGCAGACGAATCTGATGACCGGCCAGATCCTCGAGTGGCGGGTCGGTCTCACGGAACGCTTTGCGATCGGCGGGCGCGATCGTCGCCGAGAAGCCCTTGCGATAGTCGATGTTGAAATCCAGAAAAACGCGGCCGTCATGGCTGGCGACATTGACCACTCGGCCAGCGACCACTTGAAAACTTCCTTGCGGCGCGGACAAGGATAGCGCGTCTCGGACGGCAAATTGCGGCAAAGCCCATATCCCGTGCCGAGCCTCGCGCGCGGCGGTCTCCGCCTCATAGAAATCCGGGGCGCATTCCTGACGGTCGGGCGCGACGGACACGCGCGCCAGGCCAA
The DNA here is from genome assembly GCA_964461855.1 of uncultured Rhizobium sp. Taxonomy (GTDB): domain Bacteria; phylum Pseudomonadota; class Alphaproteobacteria; order Micropepsales; family Micropepsaceae; genus Rhizomicrobium. Next base: position 733 of record CAYWWT010000031.1, read on the forward strand.
GCCGCAATAACTCGGTCTGCAACCAGACCGTGCCGAACGCCTGCACCCGCAAACGGCCATAGCGGTCTTTTTCGGGTGCCATTGCTGTCAGGGTCAGCGGAATTTGCATCGCACGCTGCCGCAACAGCCGAAGGGCTGCCGTGGCGATGTCGCTTGCAGGCGCGTCCAAGCCGGGCAGACGAAGTCCCGCGAGCAGCGCCGTGCGCCCATCACCCAGGATCAGCGTGCCGTCTTTTTCGACACGGATGATGCGCGCCTGCGCCGCCACGACCTTGCCCGCGCAATCAGGCAGTGGCATCGCATTTGCGGCGCTTGCCCAGATCAATCCCATAAAGCCGAGCAGGAAATAGGAACGCATGCTCAGCGCGCGGCTTTCAGGCTGACGCCCCGAGGCGGCGGCATCGAATCCGGAACGAAGAAATCCGGGATCAGGTCCTGGGACGGATCGATGCGATAAGGATCGAAATCCGTGACACCATTTGCGGCCAGAAATGTGTCATCGATCAGGAAATTGCCGGTGAAGCTTTTCGGATTCTGGAAAATCGCATAGGCCGCATCCGCGACGATCTCCGGGGACCGGCAATTGCGAACGGCGTCGGCGGTGCCCGCGGCCAGCCGGATGGCGGCAGTACCGATCGCCGTACGTGGCCACAGGGCATTGAACGCGATGCGGTCCGAAAATTCCGCCGCCATCCCGAGCATGCACATGCTCATGGCATATTTGGCCATGGAATAGGCTGTGTGGCTCGCAAACCATTTCGCCTGCATGTCGAGTGGCGGCGACAAAGCCAGCACATGCGGATTTTCCGCCTTGAGCAGATGCGGGACGCAGAGTTTGGAAACCAGGAAAGTGCCGCGCCCGTTGATCTGGCTCATCAGGTCGAAGCGCTTCATTTCGGTTTCCTGTGTACCTGTCAGCGAGATCGCGCTGGCATTGTTGACGCAAATGTCGATCCCGCCGAATTTCTCAACCGTCGCCGCCACGGCAGTCGCCACTTGATCCTCGAAACGGATATCGCAGGCCAGGGGAAGCGCTTTCCCACCGGCCCGCTCGATCTCAGTCGCGGCGGTGAAGATCGTGCCGGGCAGTTTCGCATTCGCTTCCACGGTTTTTGCTGCAATAGCGATATTGGCCCCATCGCGCGCCGCTCTGAGCGCGATCGCGAGCCCGATGCCGCGACTTGCGCCGGTGATGAACAACGTCTTGCCCTTGAGAGACATCGGGAGATCCTTTGCGATGGCGGCTTATCTTTACACGAAATTTACGCGCGGGCGGACTTTGGTCCATTGCCCGAAGGTCCGCGCCACCGCCATGCTGGCCGCGATCCTGTGAGGAGACATTTGCGTGAGCGCCAGGAATACGTCCCTCCGCTATGGCATCGTCGCCATGAGTTTTCATTGGACCATCGCGGCCCTGATCATTGTGAATGTCGTGCTGGGCATCTGGTTCGTGAATTTCCTGGAACGGGGTGATCCGACGCGGGGCACGGTCGTGAGCCTGCATGAAACCTTCGGCATTCTGGTTCTGCTGCTCAGCCTGCTCCGGCTGGGCTGGCGGCTGATGAATCCCATTCCCGCCCTTCCCGCAGACTTCAGCCCCGGCAAACGCATGTTCGCGCGCGGCACGCATTATACGCTTTACGCGTTGATGATCCTGGTGCCGCTCATCGGCTGGGCGCTGGCATCCATCCCAGACCGCCCGTTGGTCCTGGGTCTGGGGACGATCCCCTGGCCCAAGATTTTCTACATTGCCGGATTGTCCGCCGACGCCAAGAAAGTGGCCGCCGGGATCATCGCGCCTAGCCACATCATCCTGGCGTTCCTGCTGTTCGCGCTGGCGGTGGGCCATCTCTGCGCCGCGCTTTTCTACCATGGCATGATCCGCAAGGATCAGATCCTCCAGCGGATGGTGCCTGGCACCGATGTCACGCCCGAAGGCGTAGGAAGGCCGTCCCGCTAAGATCGGAGCCGGTATCCCCAAAGAAAGGCTGACCCGACCCCAACGACCCGCTAAAAGGCCGGGATGGAAAGCCTGCTGGACAAAATGGTGGCGGCCGATGCCGCAACGATCGCCCGCGCCGCGCAATTGCTGCGCGAGGGCCGGCTGGTCGGTTTTCCCACCGAGACGGTTTATGGTCTGGGCGCGGATGCCACAAACGGCCGGGCAGTCGCCAGCATCTTCGCCGCCAAAGGCCGGCCGCGCTTCAATCCTTTGATCGTACACATCGCCGGGCTGGCCGATGCCGAACGGCATGCCGCGTTTTCCGGAATGGCGCGGAGGCTTGCAGAAAAATTCTGGCCCGGCGCCCTGACCCTGGTGTTGCCGCGCCGCGCCGAAGCACGTCTGTCAGACCTTGTCAGTGCGGGATTGAGCACCGTCGCGCTGCGCATGCCCGCTCATCCCATTGCGGCGGCGCTCTTGAAAGAGGCCGGCATTCCCATCGCCGCGCCCAGCGCCAATCCCTCCGGACGGATCAGCCCCACCACCGCCCGTCATGTCGCGGAAGGATTGGGCCGGGAAATCGACTTCATCCTTGATGGCGGGCCCGCATCGCTCGGGCTGGAATCCACCGTCATCGGATTTGACGGTGGCGCTCCGGTCCTGTTGCGGCCCGGCGCCATCGCACGCGGAGAGATCGAAGCGCTGGTCGGACCGCTGGCGCAGCCGGACCAGATGATCCGTTCACCCGGACAACTCGAAAGCCATTACGCGCCGAACGCGCCCTTGCGGCTCAATGCGCAGGAAAAACGGGAGGGCGAAATCCTTCTTGGATTCGGCGCATCGCCCGACGCCACGCTGAATCTGAGCGCTACGGGCGATCTGAAAGAAGCGGCGGCAAATCTCTTTGCCATGCTGCGAAAGCTTGATGAAAAAGCCGCAAGGATCGCCGTCGCTCCCATACCCGAAACCGGCCTGGGCGAAGCTATCAATGACCGTCTGCGCCGTGCCGCCGCTCCAAGGACCTCCCATGTCTGAAATTTTCGACCGCCTCAAGCACGCTGCGGGCCCTGGCGGCTTCAGCGAAGACGCAGCGGAAATCGCGCCGCATCTGGAAGAATGGCGCGGACGCCTGACCGGAAAAAGCGCGCTTCTCCTCAAGCCCGCCACCACCGAGCAAGTCTCCGCCATTCTCGCCATCTGTCATCAGACGCAAACACCTATCGTGCCCCAAGGCGGCAACACCGGGCTGGTCGGCGGCCAGATACCGCTGCATGGTGAAGTTCTGCTCAGTCTGAGGCGCATGAACCGCATTCGCGCCATCGATGCTTCGGGCATGACCCTGGTCGCGGAGGCCGGTGTCACGCTGTCCCAGGCCCAGGAAGCGGCGGCGAACGAACATCTTTTGTTTCCACTCAGCCTCGGTTCGGAAGGAAGCTGCACCATCGGCGGCAATATCTCGACCAATGCCGGCGGCAATCATGTGCTGCGTTATGGCATGATGCGCTCCCTGGTGCTGGGCTTGGAAGTCGTGCTGGCCGACGGCCGGGTGCTGCCGATGTTGAAATCGCTGCACAAGGACAATACCGGCTACGACCTGAAACAGCTTTTCATCGGCGCGGAAGGCACGCTCGGCATCGTCACCGCCGCGAGCCTGAAGCTTTTTCCCGCGCCCGCCCAGCGCGTGACAGCCTTTACCGCCACGCCGTCGCCAACGGCGGCTTTGGCGCTTCTCGGCCATATGCAAGCGCGCACCGGCGGATTGCTTTCCTCGTTCGAATTAATCTCGCGCCCGACCTTGGAGATGGTGCTGAAGAACATTCCGGGCAGCCGCGATCCCCTGGCGGCGCCCTCGCCCTGGTATGTGCTGATGGAGATATCGGGCGGCGCCGGCGCCAGCCTGGATGCCTTGGTCCAATCCGCACTCGAGGAAGCCGCTGCACAGGACTTTTTGACGGATGCGGCGCTGGCGCAGAACCAGGCCCAGGCCCGAAGCTTCTGGCATATGCGGGAAACAATTTCCGAAGCGGAGAAACGCGAAGGCGTTTCGATCAAGCACGATATTTCCGTGCCTGTCGCGTCCATACCGGATTTCATCGCGGAAGCCACGGCCAAGGTGCTGGAGCATTTTCCCGGGGCGCGGCCGGTCTGCTTCGGCCATATGGGCGACGGCAATCTTCATTTCAATTTCAGCGCCCCGCCGGGCCAGGACAAGAATTTCGCCGCGCAATGGGATGAGATGCAGCTCACTGTCCATGACATTGTGCGCGCTTATTCCGGCTCGATCAGCGCGGAACATGGCATCGGCCAGATGAAGCGCGATATCCTGCCGCGTTACAAATCGAGCGAGGAATTGGATGCGATGCGCGCGCTCAAGCACGCTTTCGATCCCAAGAATATCCTCAATCCGGGTAAGACAGTTCCGGCGGTCAAGCGGCTTTAGGCAGGACGGGTTTATCCAGCAAGGCCGTCGCCTGCTGCTTCCTGCTCGACCGCACGCTGATCGCGGCGGTGGCAAAGGTCGCAGCATAGGGCAGGCTCTGCACACCCAGCATCACCATCCACAGACTGACGGCCGGGTCTTCGAAGCCGCGGTCGAAACTCATGGAAATCATGGCAGCCAACAATCCCGCCAGCAGCACGGTTTCCTGCCAGATCACCCGCAGCACCTGGCTGAACAGCGCCGGATCTTCGCATTTGGGGGTTCGCATGAACGGCTTGCCCGCCGTCAGCAGTCCCGACCACATCGCCTTGCCCACCGTGTGGGTCAGCGACAATCCCGCCACCGACGCCATCACCGCGCCTTTGAGCCCGGAACGGACTTTGGGCGGATACAGGAGGAAGGTTTTCACCAGCTTGGTGGCGAACAGCGCCATCGCCGCCGCCGACAAAGCCGGCATCGGAACGTCGATATAGCTCGGCGCGGCCCACATCAGCACGGTCCAGACCAGCGCCGTGCACGTTACGACCATGCCAAGGCCATCCGAAATCCAGGGCAGCCAGCCGGAAAGAAACTGGTAGCGCTGCTCCCAGGAGAGGCCCGAGCCGCCCAGGAAGATTTCGCGTGCATGGCGCTTCATGATCTGCATGGCGCCATAGACCCAGCGATAACGCTGCGACATGAAAGCTTCCAAGGTATCGGGCTCGAGCCCTGCACCCATGGTCTGGGGGATGTAGGCGGCCTCATAGCCCGCTTCGAACAGCTTCAGACCAAGTTCAGTGTCCTCAGTGATGCACCACTCGCTCCAGCCCTCCACTTCCTCCAGCGCATCCTTGGCGACAATGGTCATGGTGCCGTGCTGGATGATGGCATTGTGTTCGTTGCGCTCCACCATGCCGATATGGAAGAACCCGCGATACTCCTCATAGGCCATCGCCTTGAAGAGATTTTCATTCGCGTCGCGATAGTCTTGCGGCCCCTGCACCAACGCGATCGACGGCGACGCAAAAAGCGGCATGGCCCGGCGCAACCAGAAGGGTTGCACCTGATAGTCGCTGTCGATCACCGCGACATGGGTGGCGGCCGGATCGGTGAGCGCCAGCGCGCGGTTGAGCGCGCCAGCCTTGAATCCCGCGACGTTATCGAAATGATAGAAGCGGAAGCGCGGTCCCAGGCTCCGGCAATACGCCTCGACCGGCCGCCAGACCTCGGGATCGGGCGTGTTGTTATCCAGCACGATGACTTCGTAATCGTCATAATCCAGCCGGGTCAGGGCCTCGATGCTCTCGATCACCATCAATGGCGGTTCATTGTAGGTGGGCAGATGGATCGAAACTCTTGCGCTTTTTTCCGGAATCGCGGTGGGCACGACGCGGCGATCGACCCGCCACAGCGACGCGGCCAATTCAATCCCTTCGGTGAGAATGATGGCGCAGGCCAGCACCACCAAAGGCGACATCGCCACCATCGCAGCGATATCGGTGGGATCGATATATTCCAGCGCCGTGGCATCGATCAGCGCCAACAGGCCGGTTGAAACCAGCGCAATCAACCCACCCATCACCAGATACCCGGTCTGGCGCACCCGGGGCATGCGGCCCAGAATCAGAAGTCCCAGCGAAAGGCTCATGATGGCCGCCAGCAAAGCGTAGCCACGCCATTCTGGGAACGTGCGCAGCAGCCCGGTGAAACTGAATTTGGGATTGCCGGTGGCGTCGAATACGCCCCAATAAGCACCCACCGCGCCTTCGCCCGTATTCTTCCAGGGCGAGTCGAACGCTTCCATCAAATAATAGTCGTAACCCTTCTCCTGTGCATATTGGACGAAGGTGCGCACGAAATAGGCTTCATTGGCAATGGAAGCCTGGGCCGAACCGCGGGTGCGGCCTTCCGACGGCCAACCGGCTTCGCCGATGATGATCGGCTTGTCGGGAAACGTCTGCTGCGTGATGTCGTAATGGTTGCCGATGAAACGCATCGCGCCGCTGATATGGACATTTTCCCAATAGGGCAGCAGATGGACGAAGATGATGTCCACATGCTTGGCGACTTCAGGAATGACCACCCAGGTCGACCAAGGCTCAGCGGTCGTTACCTTGATGCGCGCGGGCAAGGCGGCGCGCACGCGATCGAGATAGACGCCCAATTGCTCGCCGGAAACATACCCCATCAGCTGGGTTTCGTTCCCGACGATCACCCGGTCGACCACGCGGCGGTTCGCCAGCGCCGTCTTGATGCCCAATGCGATCTGTTCGTCATTCTTGGCGAGATCGGGACTGATCCAGATCCCCAGCGACACCGTCATGCCGTAGCGACGGGCGACTTCCGGCACCTTTTCCATGCCGCCATCCACCGTATAGGTGCGGATATGGCCCGTGACTTTCGCCAATTGGGCCAGATCGCGGTCGATCCTTTCCGGTGTGATGTGAAGCTGATCGCTGGCGCGGAAGAGATGGCTGGGGTTGTAGGCGATGCCGCGAACCTGGCCGTCCCAGTCGGGCGCGACCATTGTGTAGTCGCGGCTGGCCCAGAAGAGTGCGCTCGCGCCCACCACCATGACCAGAGCGATCAGGATACGCAGGCGCCCGCCATTCCGGTGCCGCCTCCGCAGAATTCCTCCGAGCCGCGTCAAGACGTCCCGCCCTATTGCGGCTTGTCGTCGGGATCGTTGGGATCGGGCACATAGCCCGGCTCGCCGCGCCGCGGTGCTGGCGTGGAGGAGACCAGCGTCATGTCGAACAGCAGCACCTGATCCGGCGGGATCATCGATCCTGCGCCGCGCGAGCCGTAACCGAGATTGGCCGGGATGACCAACTGCCAATGATCGCCTTCGCGCATCAATTGCAGCGCCTCGGTCCAGCCTGGGATGACTTCATTGACCTTGAAGGTTGCCGGCAGCCCCGGCGAGGTTCCGTCGAATACCCGCCCATTGATCAGGGTGCCCGTATAGAAGACCTCGACCGAGTCGGTGGCGGCGGGACGCTTGCCGAAACCGCTCTGGACGATGCGGAACTGCAGCCCATCCGGCTTGACGATCACGCCCTTTTTCTTGGCATTGGCCGCGAGATACGCCGCATTGGCCTCGGCGCTCAGCGCCGGATCGGTGGTCGGCGCAGCGGTCGGGCCGGCGGCAAGCGCAGCAAGGGGCCAGGCCAGAATTGCCGCCGCCACAAACGCCGCTGAACATCTCATGATCGTCTCCTGCCTCATTTTTTGGAATTTAGCCGCCCGGCCTCATGCCGAACAGGGTCTTTCACAAGGATAGCGGAGAATTCCGGCAAATTCCGGACGTCAGCTATGACCCAAGATCTTCATTCCCACATGCACCAGGACCGCCAGGCCGAAAAGTGCGACCAGGACACCCGAACCCCGGTTGATGATCCGCACCGTTCCATCGGTGATGCGGGCATGGAAAATTCCGATCACGCTGGTCAGGCAAAGCCACCAGCCGGCCGAGCCCCCCACCACGCCGGCCACCACGAAACCGGCATCGACATAGGAATTGGCGCCGCCCACAAACGCGCGAAAACTGGCGAACATGGATGCGAAGGCCAGCAAGGTCGCCGGATTGGTAATGGTCAGAACGAAAGACGAAGCCATGGCGCGTACGAGCGTGGAGGCACCCGCTTCGCTCTTGTCGCCGTCCTCGACCTTTCCCACGACCGGCGAGATCACGGTGTGGGCGCCGAACCAGAGCAGCAGCGCGCCGCCAACCAGTTCGATGATCGAATCGTAACTTTGGATCAGCTGCGCGATCCAGGTCAGGCTGAAAAAAGTGATGACCGCAAACACGCCATCGCCCAACGCCGCGCCCAACCCCGACACGAAACCGTTCACCGGACCGAAGGCGAAGGTGCGGCGAATGCAGATCAGATTCACCGGGCCGATCGGTACGGCTGCGATCAATCCCATGATGACGCCGGAGATTATGAGAATGATGTAATCCATCAGCGTCCTTGGCAGAAAAGCAAAGCGAAGGAAATTTATCGCAAGCCGTCAAGGCCGGTTTGCGGGGGCCAACGTCTCGACAAAGCGCAAAGGCTTGCCGCTGGCCGCCCCCGTCAATGCAAAATCGCGCATGGCGACGCGGCCATTCAACACCGCCGCAACCGCCCAGCCTTTGGTCTTCATGCCGTCGAAGGGCGTCCAACCGCAGCGGGACGCGATCCATTTGTTTTCGATGGTCCGCGTCAGGCCCATGTCCACGATGGTGAAATCGGCATCATAGCCGCGCGCGATGCGGCCCTTGCCTGCGATCCCAAAAATGCGCTGCGGGCCATGCGCCGTCAGATCGACGAAACGCTCCAGGCTCATCTCGCCCTTGTTGACATGATCGAGCAGCAAGGTGACCAGGGTCTGCACCCCGGGCATGCCGGAGGGCGTGTCGGGATAGACCTTGTCCTTCTCTTCGCGGGTATGCGGCGCGTGGTCGGAACCGATAACGTCGATCACGCCTTCGCGCACGGCCTTCCAAAGAGCCTGGCGATGCGATTCATCGCGGATCGGCGGATTCATTTGGGCATAGGCACCCAACCGCTCGTAGCATTCCGGCGCACTGAGCGTGAGATGCTGGGGCGTGGTTTCGGCGGTGGCAAAATCTTTCGCGTCCGCCAGAAGCGGAATCTCGTCGCCGGTCGTCACATGCAGCACATGCAGCCGCCGCCCGGCCTGTTTCGCCAGTCCCAGCACGCGTTCGGTGGACGCGCGTGCCGCTTCCGCATCGCGCCAGACCGGATGGGTGGTGGGCTTGCCGCGCTCCGCCAGCGGCTTGCGCGCGATCAGGCGATCTTCATCCTCGGAGTGGACCGCCATGCGGCGGGTGCCGGCCTTCAATGCGGCGAGAATGTCGTCGGGATTGTTGAGCAGCAACGATCCCGTGGAGGACCCAAGAAACGCTTTTACGCCGCAAACGCCCGGCAGACGCTCCAATTCTCCCAGCGCGCCGACATTGGCCGGCGTCGCGCCGACATAGAAGGCGTAGTCGCAATGCATCCGGCCCTTGGCGCGGGTGAGCTTGTCTTCGATTGCAGCCCGGGTCGTGGTCGGCGGCGCGGTGTTGGGCATCTCGAAGATGCCGGTGACGCCACCCAAAATGGCGGCGCGGGTTCCGGTCTCCAGATCTTCCTTATGCGCGTTGCCCGGTTCGCGAAAATGGACTTGGCTGTCGATGGCGCCCGGCAGGACGTGCAGGCCCCGGGCCTCGAAGATTTCCGCAGCCTTGGCGTCGGGGAAATGCCCAATGGCGGCGATCCGCCCAGCGATAACCCCGATATCAGCCGGGACAATACCACCCGGCGTGACCACGGTGCCGTTCCGGATCAGCAAATCGAATGTTTCACTCATGCCCGGTCTGGGTACCCCCTCCCCGCCACCTTGGCAACCTTGACAGGGAGGGTTACTTCCCTTGGCCATGGAACCCGTTCACCTTACCGACCGCGCCGTCATCGCCCTGGAGGGCGCCGAGGCGCGGGACTTTTTACAAGGCCTTGTCACAAATGATCTGGCGCGGTTGACGCCGGGTATCGGGCTTTATGCGGCGCTGCTGACGCCCCAGGGCAAGATCCTGTTCGACTTTCTGATGACGGAAGGCGACGGCGCGCTTCTGCTGGATTGCGCCGCTAAGCGCGCCGAGGCCTTGGTCAAGCGGCTTACAATGTATCGACTGCGAGCGCCGGTCGGAATCGCCCTCCGGCCACAGCTCAGCGTCTTCGCGGGCCTCAGTGGCCGTCCCGCCGAACGCGCCGTCACCTTCGCGGATCCCCGGCATGCCGATCTTGGTCCGCGCAGCATCGGCGCGGCTGCAGAGATGCCGGATTTTCTGCAAGGTCCCGCAGTTTATCATGCCGAACGGCTCGCGCTCGGGATTCCGGAAGCCGCGGACTTCGGCAGCGAAAAAATCTTCGCGCTGGATGCGGGCCTCGAGGAACTGCACGGCGTCGCCTTCGACAAAGGCTGTTATGTCGGCCAGGAATTGACCTCGCGGATGAAACATCGCGGCACTGCCCGCAAGCGCATCCTGACCATCAGCGCGGACACCATATTGGCGCCGGCGGGCACACCCATTCTCGGCGGCGATCTGGAAATTGGCGAGATCGTTTCGGAGTATGGCGCGCGTGGTTTCGCACTCACGCGTTTGGACCGGTTGGAAGAGACCAGCGCTCCTCTCACGGCAGGCGGCCAGCCCGTCACACTCTCCAGACCGCAATGGCTGACCGCATGAAGGAAAAGCAACGCTGCGCCTGGCCGGGAAGCGATCCGCTCTACGTCGCCTATCACGACACGGAATGGGGCGTGCCGGAGTATGATGGCCGCGCGCTTTACGAAAAACTGGTCCTGGACGGCTTTCAGGCGGGCTTGAGCTGGATCACCATTCTGCGCAAGCGGGAGAATTTTCGCAAAGCCTTTCACGGTTTCGATCCCCACCGCATCGCCCGCTACGGCGCCCGCGACATTGACCGCCTTCTGAAAGATGAAGGCATCGTCCGGAGCCGCGCCAAGATCGAAGCCGCGATCAAGGGCGCCCGGCTCTGGCTCGAGATCGAAGAGGAGCCGGGTGGGTTTCGCGATTTCATCTGGAAACATGTCGACGGCAAGCCGCGGGACAATCGCTTCAGGGACCGAAACATGATCCCCGCCCAAAGCGAGATGAGCGAAGCTTTGTCCCGCGACCTGAAAAAACGCGGCTTCAATTTCTGCGGGCCGGTGATTTCCTACGCCTTCGCCCAGGCGGTAGGCATGGTCAACGACCATGTCATGGATTGCTTCCGGCATGGCGAATGCGCCCCGCCCGGAAAGCGATGACCCCATCCGGGCTTCGCGCGTATGTCCTGCATGAAGCCCATCATTGTCTGGTTCCGGCAGAATCCATATCTGTCCCTGGTCCGACTGAGGCTATTCGCCCCGACTATCGATCTGAAGACCGGGCGCGGCCGCGCGCCGAAATCATTCAAAGCCCTGCCAAGGGTTGAAGCGGAAGAACTCGCCCTCTAAGTTCTCAAGCATGGTTTTTCCGGATGTCATCGCGGCGATCGGCAATACGCCGTTGATCCGCCTCAAGCGCGCTTCGGAGGAGACCGGGTGCGAAATTCTCGGCAAGGCGGAGTTCCTCAATCCCGGTCAATCGGTCAAGGATCGCGCCGCCCTGTACATAATTCGTGATGCGGTCGCGAAAGGCGTGCTCAGGCCGGGCGGCACAATTGTCGAAGGCACCGCCGGCAACACCGGCATCGGGCTCGCGATGGTGGCGAACGCGCTGGGCTTCAAGACCGTGATCGTGATCCCGCAAACCCAAAGCCAGGAAAAAAAGGACGCACTGCGCCTGATGGGCGCGCGCCTGATCGAGGTGCCGGCCGTTCCATACCGGGATCCGAACAATTATGTTCGCCTGTCCGGACGGCTGGCGGACGAGATGGCGCGAACCGAAGAGAAAGGTGCGATCTGGGCCAACCAGTTCGACAATGTCGCCAATCGCCAGGCCCATGTCGAAACCACCGGCCCCGAAATCTGGCGCCAGACCGGCGGGCGCATCGACGGCTTCACCTGCGCGGTGGGAAGCGGCGGCACGCTCGCGGGCACCGCTATCGCCTTGAAAGAGCGCAGCTCCAATGTGAAAATCGCCGCCGCCGATCCCATGGGGGCCGCAATTTATTCCTGGATCAAGACGGGCAAGCTGGAAGCGCAGGGCTCCTCCATCACCGAGGGGATCGGCCAGGGCCGCGTTACCGCCAATCTCGAAGGCGCGCCGATCGACGATGCCTACCAGATCAGGGATGAGGAAGCCCTGCCCCTGATCTTCGATCTTCTGGAGCATGAGGGTCTTTGCCTGGGCGGATCATCCGGGATCAACGTCGCAGGCGCCATCCGCATGGCGCGCGAGATGGGACCGGGGCATACGATCGTCACCATGCTGTGCGATTATGGCAATCGCTATCAGAGCAAATTGTTCAACCCGGACTTCCTGAAAGGAAAAGGCCTGCCAACGCCGCGCTGGTTGACGGAAGATCACGGCGTCCTGACGGTCCCATACCAATGATGAGCGATATCGTTTCCGCTGAATGGTTGATGCAGAATCTGAGTGCAATCCGGGCGGTGGATGCGTCCTGGTACATGCCCGCCGACAAGCGAGACGCAAAAGCCGAATTCGAGGCCGGTCACATTCCGGGCGCTGTGTTCTACGATCTCGACGCATTGTCGGATCGCGCCACCGATCTTCCCCACATGCTGCCGCCGCCGGATCAGTTTGCGCACGACGCCGCCGCGCTCGGCATCGGCGATGACAGCATGGTCGTGGTCTATGACGGCGCGGGAATTTTTTCCGCACCCCGGATCTGGTTTGCGCTGAAGGCCATGGGCCATGACAAGGTCGCGGTATTGGATGGCGGCCTCCCGGCCTGGAAAGCGGCAGGTGGCAAAATCGAAACCGGACCGGCGCGGCCGGCCCCGGCCGCATTCACCGCGCGCTTCGACAAAAGATTGGTGCGCGACTTCGACGGCGTCAAAGCGGCCCTGGGCAACACCCAGGTTCTGGATGCACGCAGCGCCGCCCGTTTCGAAGGCAGCGAGGCCGAACCGCGCCCCGGCCTCAAATCCGGACACATGCCCGGCGCCGCCAATATCCCCTATCGCGCAGTTCTTACGGCCGAAGGCCGGCTCAAGGACGATGCCGCGCTGCAAAAGCTGTTCGCCGAAAAAGGCATCGATCTGCGCGCGCCGGTGATCACCAGCTGCGGCTCTGGCGTCACCGCCGCGATCCTGATGCTGGCGTTGGAAAAGCTCGGCGGCCGTCAGGTTTCGGTCTATGACGGCTCCTGGGCCGAATGGGGGGCACGCGACGACGCGCCGGTAGCGACGGGCCCCGCCTGATGTCGGGGGCCATCAATTCCCGCCGCATTCCCATGACCGTCACCTTCCTGGAAATGACGGCCAAGCCTACCGCCATCCCCCCACCCCTGCCGCGCGGCAAGATCGCTTTTCTTCGCAGCGAGAAGCCGCCGATCCATTTCTATCGCTATCTCTACGACACGGTCGGCGGCAAATATTTCTGGGTCGACCGCAAGAAGATCGACGATGAAAGACTGGCAGAGATCATTCATGCTCCGGGCAACCAGCTTTATGTTCTGTACACGGACGGAACCCCCGCCGGCATGGCGGAACTGGATTTTCGCGGCGACGGCACCGCCAACATCGCCTATTTCGGCCTGACACCGGAGGCGACAGGGAAGCGATTGGGCTATTTCTTCCTTTATCAGACCTGTGTGAGCGCCTGGGCGCAGCCCATCACCAAACTCTTGGTCAACACCTGCACCCTGGATCATCCCCGCGCCCTGCCCTTGTATCAGCGCCTGGGCTTTCGTCCCTATTCGCGCGAAGAGCGTTTCGTGGAATTGCCCTGACGGAAGATTGAAGGCACAGTCGCGCGGGCAATTCCGGGGTGGGCCATGGATTCCGCAGACGGCAAGGAACTGACCTGGCGCGGCATCGCGCTTGGCATGTCGCTCACCTTCCTGTTCACCGCCGCCAATATGTATCTGGGACTGAAGGTCGGCCTTACCATCGCCACCTCGATCCCGGCCGCCGTGATCTCGATGGCCTTTCTGGGCCTGTTTTCCGGTTCCAATATCCGCGAGAACAACATCGTCCAGACCGTCTGCTCGGCGGCGGGCGCGCTGGCGTCCGTGATTTTCATCTTGCCCAGCCTTGTGATCATCGGCTGGTGGGTGGATTTTCCCTTCTGGACGTCTTTTCTCGTCTGCGCGGCGGGCGGTGTGTTGGGCGTGCTTTTCACCATCCCCTTGCGCCGCGCCTTGGTCACCCAATCCGATCTTCCCTATCCCGAAGGCGTTGCGGCAGCAGAAGTCCTCAAAGTGGGTGCGGACATGCGCGCCGAAAATCCGGAAGCGCGCGAAGGCCTGCTGGCCGTAATCTATGGCGCGCTGGCGTCCGCCGGGCTTGCGATCACGACCGCCATGCGGCTGACCGCCGATGGCGCCCGTGGGTTTTTCCAGGTCGGTGCCAACGCTGCCACCGGTTACAGCTTCTCCTTTTCCCTGGCCCTGGTGGGCGCCGGACATCTGGTGGGAATCTCGGTCGGCATCGCCATGCTGGCAGGCATCTTGATCGCCTGGGCGGGCGCGGTGCCGCTGCTCACCGCGGCGACACCCATGCAGGGCGATCTCGCCAGCTTCGTGGGCGGCATCTGGCGCAACGATGTCCGTTTCATGGGCGCGGGCGCGATGGCAGTAGCGGCGATCTGGTCCCTGCTGCGAACCATGGGCCCCATCGTCAGCGGCTTGAAAAGCATGACCCGGGCGCGCGGCGGCGTGGCCAATCTCGTCGACCAGACGGATCGCGACATGCCCTTTTCGACCATCCTTGCGATCGGTGTGGTTTCGACGGCGGTCACGACCTGGCTGGTCTGGCGCTTCAGCATCGAGACGGGCGCTGCCAGTTCCGCGCTTTTGATCGCGATCTTTTCGATTCCCATAATTCTGGCGGGCGGTTTCTTCGTTTCCGCCATCTGCGGCTACATGGCGGGCCTGATCGGCTCTTCCAACAGCCCCATCTCCGGCGTGGGCATCCTGGCGGTGGTGGGGTCGGCACTGGGCCTGGCGATTCTGTTTCATGGCGAGACCGCAAAAGCCCTGGTCGCGATCGCGCTTTTCATTACCGCGATCCTGTTCGCGGTCGCCTGCAGCTCGAACAACAATTTACAGGATTTGAAGACCGGGCAGTTGGTGGGAGCTACGCCCTGGCGCCAGCAAGTGGCGTTGCTGGCCGGCGTGACCGCGGCAACAGTCACCGTTCCCGTGGTGCTCAATCTTCTGGCCCAAGCTTACGGCTTTGCCGGCGCTCCCAATCTGCACACGGTTACGGCGCAGCCTTTGGCGGCGCCACAAGCCAATCTGATGGCGGCGCTGGCGCAAGGCGTGATCGGCGGCAAGCTCAACTGGAACATGATCGAGATCGGCGCGGTGGTCGGGTTGGGCATCGTGCTTCTTGATGAAATCCTGCGCATGGCGAAGTTGTTGCGCATTCCGCCCCTGGCGGTGGGCCTGGGAATCTATCTGCCCATGGAAGCCACCCTGCCGGTCGTGGCGGGCGCCGTGATCGGCTGGATCTATAATCGCACCGTGCGGGGCGAGCGCGCCGAACGGCTCGGCGTGCTGGTGGCATCCGGTCTGATCGTGGGCGAAAGCCTGTTCGGTGTGATCAACGCCGGCCTGATCGTGAGCTTCAACAAGGACGCGCCCTTGGCAGTGGTGGGCTCTTCCTTTCCGGCGGAGATCACGGGCGTGCTGGGCTTTGTCGGCCTGATTGTCCTGCTTTACAGCTGGCTTCGCCGCCGGGCGCGGCCCGCGTGACATTCGCGCGCGCTTTTCTGGGCCAACCCCGCGGCCTCTATTTTCTGTTCGGCACCGAGATGTGGGAGCGCTTTTCCTATTATGGAATGCGCGCCCTCCTGGTCGGCTATCTGGTCAAATATCTGCTGCTGCCCGGCCATGTCGAAAGCGTTTGGCTATATCCGCAGATCAAGGCTTTCTACGAAATGCTGGCGGGGCCGTTGGATGTCCAGCCGCTATCGGCATTCATTTATGGCACCTATACCGGCCTGATTTACGCCACGCCGATCCTGGGAGGTTGGCTCGCGGATCGCTATTTCGGCCAGCGTTATATTGCACTCAGCGGCATCGTGATGATGGCGTTCGGCCATTTCATGATGGCGTTCGAGAATCTGCTTTTTCCGGCCTTGGCGCTTCTGATCGTGGGTGGCGGCTTCTTCAAGACCAACACCTCCACCCAGGTCGGCCTGCTTTACGGCGCAGGCGATCCGCGCCGCGATACCGGCTATTCGATCTTCTATGTCGGCATCAATGTCGGCGCCTTTCTGGCACCTTTCGTCTGCGGAACATTGGGCGAGACCGTGGGTTGGTCCTACGGCTTCGGCGCCGCCGGTGTCGGCATGCTGCTGGCGATGATCGTCTATCTTTGGGGCTGGCGCGATCTGCCGCCGGAACCGACGCGCGGAATAAAACTCGCAGGCCCGCGCAAGCCGCTGACCCGGACGGAATGGAAATCGGTGGCGGCGCTTCTGCTTCTGGTCATTCCCTTGACGCTCTATTGGGCCTGCAACGAGCAGCAGGGCAACACGATGGCCCTCTGGTCGATGGATAATACCGACCGCGCGATCTTCGGCTGGACCATTCCCTGGACCTGGTTCCAGTCCTTCAATCCCGCCGTGATATTTTTCGGCACGCCTTTCATCCTCGCCTATTGGGATCATAAAGGCGCCGCCGCACCCGGCAGCGGGCAGAAGATGGCCTATGGCTGCTATCTCATGATGGCCGCCAACCTCATCATGGCCTTCGCGGCCTGGCAGGCGGGCGTGGGCAAGTCCAGCTGGTTGTGGCTCGGCGCCTATTTCATGGTGATGACGGTGGGCGAGATCTACCTTTATCCCATCAGCATGTCGCTGTTTTCAAAAGTTGCGCCGCTGCGCATCGCGTCGCTGATGATGGCGGTGAATTTCCTGCCGAACTTTCTGGGTGGCGGTTTTCTGCAAGGCTGGCTTGCAAGCTATTGGAGCCGGATGGACAAAGCCCTGTTCTTCGTGATGATAGCAGCGATCGCGGCCGTGGCGGGACTGATCATCCATGCCATCGACCGCCCGCTCCGCCCCCTGCTCGAGGAAAAAAGTCGTGACTGACAAGCATGACACGCCGGAAACCATCGTCACGGCAGCGGGCCGCATGAGCGCCAGGCATTTCGGCGCGGTCAATACGCCGGTCTATCGTGCGTCGACGATCCTGTTCCCTGATCTCGCCAGCATGAAGCCGGGTGGGCAACCCTATACATACGGCCGGCGCGGTACGCCCACATCGCAAAGCCTGGAAGACGCCATCGCCGCGTTGGAAGGCGGCGCGCAAGTCGTGCTGGTGCCGTCGGGATTGAGTGCCTGCACGACCGCAATCCTCTCCGTCGTTGCGAGCGGCGACCATCTGCTGGTGACCGACAGCGTTTATGGCCCCACCCGCCAATTCTGTGACACGACTTTGAAGCGGCTGGGTGTCGAGACCAGCTATTACGCGCCCGATGCCGATATCGCGCCACTTCTGCGTCCCAACACGCGCGCGGTGTTCTGCGAAAGCCCCGGATCGCTCACTTTCGAGATTCAGGATATTCCCGCCATCGCCAAGGCCGCGCATGCGCATGGCGCTTCGGTCCTGATGGACAATACCTGGGCGACGCCGCTTCTGTTCGATGCGCATGGGCATGGCGTCGATCTGTCGATCCAGGCAGGGACGAAATATCTGGGCGGCCATGCCGATGTGAATATCGGCTATGTCAGCGCCAACGAAAGCCACGCCGCCCGGC
>CAYWWT010000032.1:0-5917 GCA_964461855.1 uncultured Rhizobium sp.
GCCCGGGGCCGGGCCTGCGCAGCCGAGGTCAGGGCGGGAAAGGCCAGAAGCGTGACGGCCAGCGCCAGGCCCAGCGCGTGCGAAATTTTGCTCATGGGAACCATCCTAGACCGTCCGGGCGCGGCGCCAAAGGGAACCCAACCGGGCTGGGCGGGTTGGACAGAGGGCCGAAGGGCAACAGGAGATTTGTCCATGCGCATTTCCAGCATTGCGATTGGCTTGGCGGTGACATTGGGTCCCGCTTTTGCCCTGCCGCTTCTATCCGGCGCCGCCCAGGCGGTGCAGGACCGGCCCGTCACCATCGGCGGCATCGAAACCGTCTGTACCGGCGTGGGGTCGGCCAAGGACAATCCCGCCTGGAGCGCCTATCCGGTGAAACTGGTCTTCGCCAACCCCGCCGGTGAGAATCTGGCCGCGGTCCATGTTGCGGTTTCGCAAGGGGGCCGCGCCATGGTGGAGACCGATTGCGACGCGCCCTGGCTGCTGATGAAATTGCCCGCGGGCAGCTATGCCGCCACCGCCACCTTCGCGAGCGACACCGGGCCGCGCACCGGCAAGGCGGATTTTGCGACCAAGGGGGGTGCGCAGCAGACCGTCAATGTGATCATCGGCGGCGGCCCCTGAAAGTACCGCAAAAAGAAAACCCCGGCGCGTTGCCGCGCCGGGGTTTCCGGTACCCGATGGGCCTGCCTGATCAGGCGGACTTCAGGTTCGCCGCCTTCGCGCCGCGCGCGTCGGGGACGATATCGAACGAGACCTTCTGGCCTTCGGTGAGCGAGCGCATACCGGCCGCTTCCACCGCGGTGGCGTGCACGAACACGTCCTTGCCGCCGCCTTCCGGAGCGATAAAGCCGAAGCCCTTGGAGGTGTTGAAAAACTTAACGGTTCCGATCGTCATAACGGTACTTCCTGCATTGATTTCCGGAACGGCGGAATGCCGGTCCGGGGAAGAGATTTCGTCGGTCGCAGGGAAGGAAGTTATCTGTCTCGTCCAGGCGCGCACGGAAGGCGGGCAGGATTCTTCTACAGGTGCGCTTCGTCTGTGACGGGACTTGTCTCCACTTGGCCGCGACAATACGCCCAAACATGACCTATTGGCAAGGAAGGGGAGGTGCGCGCAGCCCAACCGAAGCAGCGGTTTTCCTTACGATTTCGCAGGTGCAGCGGCCAAAAAATTACGGCGGTGGTGGGCCCAAGCTGGTTACCGGAACGGCGCGGTCCGGGCGGATTGCCCGGCCATGGGCGGCGGCAAAAGATCAATTTTCGAGCCGGCGGATTTGGATCTCGCCCAGCGGCTCCGCCGCTTCGATCACGTCGCCTACCCGTGCACCCATCACGGCGGCCGCCAGCGGCGCGCGGAAGCTGATCAGGCCTTTGGCGGGATCGGCTTCGTCCACGCCGACGATGCGGAACGTCTGCTCGCGGCCCTTGCGCAGGATGGAGAGCTTGCTGCCGAACGATACCGCATCGCCCACAGCCGGCGGCGCGATCTCGGCGCTGGCCTTGCGCACGGTCCAATAGCGCAAATCGCGCTCCAGGGTTTCGCGCAGCAGGATATTGGTTTCGGTTTTGAGAGAAGCTTCGATCCGCGCCACATGCGCGTCGATCTGCGCCATGCCGTCGGGCGTCACCGGATTGGGACCGTCGTCCACCATGCGTTCCGGTGGCCGAGCCGATTCCGAGGATTCTTTCACAAAAGCGCGGGACATGGGGCTCTCCCAGAATTTTGGCTCTGTTGTCATTCCCGGCCGAGCAATGGCGCTTTGGCGCCTTTGCGAGGGGAAGGGAATCCAGGCGTCGAAACCGTCTGTCTGTTTTCTACCTGGATCCCCTTCCCTCGCTCGATGCTTTGCATCTCGCTCGCCGGGGATGACAAAGAGTGTTAACGCGCCCGGCTGCCAAAGGTCTTCGGCACATTCGGGCGGCCGGCACGCTGCAGGCGTTTGCGTCCGCCGCCGGCTTTCGAAGGCCGGGTCGGCTTGCTTTCGTCCGACAGCGAAATCTCCGCATCGAACTGGGCACGTTCCACCGCCGATTGGCGGGCGAAAGGATCGTCGCTGATGGTCAGCGCCACGGTCTGAAGCCGCTTGAGTTCGTCGCGCAGCCGTGCCGCGGTCTCGAATTCCAGGTCGGCGGCGGCGGTCCGCATCTGCTTTTCCAGATCGGCGATGATCGCTTTGATGTTGTGGCCGACAAAGGCGCGTTCGCCGTCCGCCGCCTCCAGCACGCCCGCATCGACCATGACATGGTCGCGCTCATACATCGATCCCATGATGTCGGCGATGTTCTTCTTGATGCTGAGCGGCGTGATGCCGTGTTCCTTGTTGTACGCTTCCTGCTTGACGCGGCGGCGATTGGTTTCCGCCATGGCGCGCTCCATCGAGCCGGTGATCTTGTCGGCATAGAGCACCACCTTGCCGTCCACATTGCGGGCGGCGCGGCCGATGGTCTGGATCAGCGAGGTTTCGCTGCGCAGGAAGCCTTCCTTGTCGGCGTCCAGGATCGCGACCAGGGCGCATTCGGGAATGTCCAAACCTTCGCGCAGGAGGTTGATGCCGATCAACACATCGAATGCGCCCAGGCGCAGGTCGCGGATGATCTCGATCCGCTCCAGGGTCTCGACGTCCGAATGCATGTAGCGGACGCGCAGGCCTTGCTCGTGCATATATTCGGTGAGGTCTTCCGCCATCTTCTTGGTCAGGGTGGTGACCAGGATGCGATAACCGCGCTGGGCGACCTCGCGGCATTCGGCGATCAGATCATCGACTTGGGTTTCCACCGGCCGGATCTCGACCGGTGGATCTATAAGTCCGGTGGGCCGGATCACCTGTTCGGCGAAGATGCCGCCGGTGCGTTCCATCTCCCACGGACCCGGCGTGGCCGAGACATAGACCGACTGGGGCCGCATCGCGTCCCATTCCTCGAATTTCAGCGGGCGGTTGTCGATGCAGGACGGCAGGCGGAAGCCATATTCCGACAGCGTGAATTTGCGGCGATAGTCGCCTTTGTACATCGCGCCGATCTGGGGCACCGTGACATGGCTTTCGTCGGCGAAGACCAGCGCATTGTCCGGCAGATATTCGAACAGGGTGGGCGGCGGCTCGCCCGGCAAGCGGCCGGTCAGCCAGCGGGAGTAGTTCTCGATGCCGGCGCAGGAGCCGGTGGCCTCGATCATTTCCAGATCGAAGGTGGTGCGCTGTTCCAGACGCTGGGCTTCCAGCAATTTGCCGTTGGCGCGGAATTCCGCGAGCCGCTGAATCAATTCCGCTTTGATTCCCTTCATCGCCTGCTGCAAGGTCGGGCGCGGGGTCACATAATGCGAGTTGGCGTAAATCTTGATCGAGTCCAGCTCGCCCGCCTTGTGCCCGGTGAGCGGATCGAATTCGGTGATCGAATCCACCACATCGCCGAACAGCTCGACGCGCCAGGCGCGGTCTTCATAATGGGCGGGGAAAATATCGAAGGTGTCGCCGCGCACCCGGAAGGCGCCGCGGGTGAAATTCTCGTCGTTGCGCCGGTATTGCAGGGCCACCAGGCTGGAGATGGCGGCATTGCGGTCCAGCTTGTCGCCTTTTGAAATGGATACGGCCGTGCCCGAATAGGTCTCGACCGAACCGATGCCGTAGATGCAGGACACCGAGGCGACGATGATGACGTCGTCGCGTTCGAGCAGCGCGCGCGTCGCCGAGTGGCGCATGCGGTCGATCTGTTCGTTGATCGAGCTTTCCTTCTCGATATAGGTGTCGGTGCGCGGCACATAGGCTTCCGGCTGGTAGTAATCGTAATAGCTGACGAAATATTCGACCGCGTTCTCCGGAAAGAATTGCTTGAACTCGGCATAAAGCTGCGCCGCCAAAGTCTTGTTGGGCGCCAGGATCAGCGCGGGACGCTGGGTCTGCTCGATCACCTGCGCCATGGTGAAGGTCTTGCCCGATCCGGTGACACCCAAAAGCACCTGGTCGCGCTCCAATGCCGTCACGCCGCCGACCAGTTCCTTGATCGCGGTGGGCTGGTCGCCCGCCGGCTTGTATTCGCTGACCAGCTTGAACTTCTTGCCGCCTTCGGATTTTTCCGGCCGCGCCGGACGGTGGGGCACAAAGGCCGCGACCTCCGCGCCCGTCAACCCGTTCAGCGGCAAGGCGGTATAGGCGGGGTCGATATTGGGATCCGCCGCGATCGCGGGCGCGGCCTGCACCGCGGCTGCGAATTTCGCGGAGTTCTCCGAACCCTTCGCGGCCCGGGCCTTGCCTCTGGACCGGGGAACCATGCCGTTATTGTGCGCCATGGCCCCAATATAGCGTCTCGCGGCGGGTTTTACAGGTCAGGCGTCACCAACTTCAGCCACTCCCGCGTTTCGCGCAGGATGAATTTCTGGCGCTGGGCGAACTCGAAATTGGCCCGCCCGTCCGGATTTTTCAAAAGCGCGCCACGATAGATTTCATAGGCGGCCAGGCTCTCGAAACCGATCATGGCATGGGCGGTGTCGTTGGTGCCTTCGTGCGGCAGGAAATAGCCCAGAAGTTGGCCGCCGCAAGCCGGGATCACGGTTCCCCAGTTTTTGGCATATTGGGCGAAGGCGTCTCGTTGATAGGGATCGATCTGATATTGAATGTGGCAGATGACGGTCGCGGCCATGTTTCTCTCCTTGCAAGCGCGCAAGGATAGGACAGTTGGCCGTCCCCATGCTTCGGTGACGGCCGAACTATCATGAAGCCGGTTTACATCGCGGCGGCGATGGCGGTGACGGCAGTGGAGGCAATACCTTGCGCCGCCTTAAGGTCGCTTTCGGTCAGGCCCTTCATCAACATGGCCTTGGCTTCTTCCAGCTTCGCTTTTTTGGCGGCGTCGGTCTGATCGGTGATGGCGCCATTGCCGGCATTGGCGCAGGGATTCATTTGTCCGGCGTCATAGCCGTCGCCCTTGGGCCCGACCAGGCAGTTGATGGCGTGATGCATATGGGTGTGCACGGCCTCGATGGTCGGCGCATTGACGGCATTGTTGGCATGGGTGCGGGCGTTGGAAATTTCCGCGGTCAGGCTGACTGCCCCGAAAGCCGCACCGGCAATGAGAAGCGACGCGCCGACCAGCGGTGCAAGGAATTTGGATTTCATAGGATCCTCCAAAAAAAGAAGGGGCGCACGGTAAACCCGCACGCCCCGTCTGGCAAAAAGGTTCAGACGCTTAGCGCACGGTCTCGAGATTGGCCCGCAGCTTCTGGGCTTCCGGCCCCATGGTCGGGGTGGAATTCAGGTCCTTGTCCGGGCTGATCACCGAGCCGTTGAAGCTGATGCCGGCATAGGCACCCGTACCGGACGTCCACACCACGATATCGCCGCCATGAGCGGTGGTGGCGCCTTCCGCGCCCGACGACAGATTGACCACGGTCACACCGGCACCGGCGCCCAGCTTGAAGTTGCCATGTTCGATGCCGGACAGCGCCCGTTCGCTGTTGATGATGAAGACCAGTTCTGCCTGTTCCAGGCCGGCCTGCAGGCCGAACGACGCAGAGCCCATGTCATAGAATTTGGGCTCGCCCCAGCCGCCGCGGGTGCGGGGGACCAGAACGCCCGAGCCGCCTTCGGCGCCGAAGATGAAGCCGCCTTTGATCAGCTTGGGCACGATAAAGACCGCCCTGGCGTCACGCATCATGCGGGCGGCAGTGGCGAAGGCCGGGTCATGTTTCAGATGGGTGACGGTGCGGTCGGCATTCCCCAGCAATTCGGCTTTGTCCGAGGCGGCCTGGGCGGGCGCGGCTAAAACGGTCAGGGCCAGGGCGGACGCCGCGGCCAACTGGAAAAATGAGGTTCTCATGAGGGGGCATCCTTAAAAGGGGGCGCCCGTACTAACCTGCCAACACCGAAAAAGTTCCGCCGGTTCCCCGAAAGGTTACACTTCGTACAGCTCTGGCCGGGGAAAT
>CAYWWT010000032.1:6017-10428 GCA_964461855.1 uncultured Rhizobium sp.
TTACGCTGCGGCGGGCTTCACGCGGTGATGACTTGGGGCCGCCGGATCGGCGAGACCAGATCGCGGGCCTTCTCGGCGAAGCCGCTGGTGAAATCATGGAAGATGACGCCAAGTTCCTCGGCGTCCACCGGCGCGGCCTGCTCCTTGGGGAAGCGATAGCGCCAGAAGCCGACAATGTGGGAAATCGCGCCCAGCTTCTCGCCCAGATCCAGGAACATGCTGGGCGCCGACAGAAGAAAGTCACGGAAGGTCTTGGGCGTGCCGCTGGCAATCAGCCCGGCAAAAGACTCGTCGTAGATCTGCAGAACCTTGGAGATATGCAGATTATTGTCCCGCACCATCTCGATAATGCTGCGGCGGGCCCCCGCCAGCGCGGTGCGCTGTATTTCACTGATCGCGCCATGGGGTTGGATGTCCCGGATGGCACGCAAGGTGCTCATCACATCGGGCCAGAAATCCTGCGTCATCCATTTGTAGTAGAGAAGGCCGCGCCAGCCGAACGCGCCTTCGCGGAAGTCCGGACCGGTCAGGTCCAAGGTCATGCGCAAGGGCTCTAGCTTTTCATTGACCTGTCCGGACAGCATTACCGTCACCATCCGGCCGGTCGAGCCGGTGTCGTCGTCACCATTGGCCAGCTTGACCAGGCGCGACATTTCCTTGGCGACAAATTCGTGCATCCGCTGCTGGTCGCTGGCCGAGATTGCGAAATAGCAAGCCCCCGCGTCGATCTCGTTGTTGCGCAAATGTTCGCGCAGAAGGAAAGGGTCGAGCGAGGGAATGGCGTTGAGCAGGTTGAGGACGGCGACGTCGCGCTCCAGCCGGCTGTCATTGTAATGGCCGGCATCGCGCAGCGCTTCCAGAAAGCCGCGCTGGTCGATGTAGATGGAGCGTCCGCCGGCGCGCAGGTCCTGGTGGTCCACCGGCACGATGATCTTGGTGCCGGTCGAACGGGTTGCGCCGAAGAGATAACTCTCGTCGGCACGGATGCGCTGCTTGAGGATGAAAGCGGTGTTGATGACCGGCGACAGGAACAAAGGCTTGGCGCCATGCTCCGGATCCTGGGCATTGATGCGCGCGATATGGCGCAGATTGAAAACGCGGCTGGTGGACGCGCCGTCCAGCGAGCACAGAAAATGAATGAGACGATCGACGGCCAAAATGGCACCATGACTACGGCAATATCCGCGTCAGCTTGCGCCGATTTGATGAAAATTGCCTTACGCCCCGATGCAACTATTTGTCCGCAATCCGTTCGTTCAATGGTAAGAAACGCCATGCGCGATAATCCTGCCGGAGAAGAGCGAAACTGGGCCCTGGTCGCTTACGGCCTGTTCCTGATCGCGCCGGCTTCCAGCGGAATCACGGCTTTGGTGGGAGCGATTCTGGCGCATCTGCGCCGCGATGTGGCGCGCGGCAGCGTTTATGAAAGTCATTACCGCAACCTGATCCTGATCTTCTGGGTGTGGCTGGCGGTGGCGCTTGTGGCGGTGGCGGTCGCAATTGCGGGGTTCGCCGGCGTCGCGATGAGCGTGCTGCAATCCTGGCCCGCCTCGGGCCTGGTGCTCTATCAGGGATTCATGACGCTCGGGTTTTTGTCGCTGGCGGTGGTGCTTGTCCTGGTCTGGTATTACTGGCGCCTGATCCGGGGGCTTATCCATCTGCTGGACGACAGGCCCTATTGATGGACGATCTTCATTTCGACCAGAGCCTTCCGCCGGCTTATGGCGTGGAGCAACGTCTGTCCGCGCGTATCGGACGGGTTCTGGCACCCAATCCCAGCCCCTTCACCTTCCGCGGCACCGGCGTCTATATCGTGGGCGAAGGATCGAAGGTGGTGGTGATCGATCCGGGCCCCGACGATCCCGGCCATCTGGCGGCGCTGAAGGCGGCAATCGGCGCGCGCACGGTCACGCATATCCTCATCACGCATACCCATCGCGATCATTCCCCCGCCGCCGCGCCGCTGAAACAGGCGACGGGCGCGAAGACCTACGGCTACGGCGCGCATGCAGTTTTTTCCCCCTCCGGCCTGCGCATCGCAAGCGCTGCTACGGCGTTCGGTTCGCTTGGCGGCGAACCTCACCCCGCCGCCAGCGCTGACGCGCGCGGGGGAGGCGGGACTGGGAACGCCGAGAGGATGGTGGAAGAAGGCGCCGATGTCGATTTCGTGCCCGATATGTTGGTGAAGGATGGCGATGTGATCGCGGTCGAGGGCTGCACCTTCCATTGCGTCTTCACGCCCGGCCATACCTCGAACCATATGTGCTACGCCCTGGAGGAAGAGAAAGCACTTTTCACAGGCGATCATGTGATGGGCTGGTCCACCACGGTGGTGGCGCCGCCCGATGGCAATATGGGCGATTACATGCGCAGCCTGGAAAAGCTGATTGCGCGCAAGGACCGCATTCTTTATCCCACGCATGGCTCGCCCATCGAGAAGCCCGCGTCTTTCCTGCGCGCCTATCTCTCGCACCGGCGGATGCGCGAGACGCAGATCGTGCGGGCGCTGGCGCGGGGGCGGGACACCGTGCCGCTTCTGGTGGAAAGTCTTTATGCCGGGCTGGCGCCGTCATTGCGCCGTGCTGCCGCGCTCACCGTCCAGGCGCATCTGCAGCATATGGAAGAAGAGGGCCGCGCCGTCCTGATGGGCGGCGGACGCTACGAAGCCAGCGTCCCGCGATAGGCCTTCATCAATTCGAGATTGTGTCCGAAATCGCGCTCGCCCTTTTCGTTTCGTGCCCGCATGTCGAAGCGGGCGCCCAAGGTGCCGGCGGGCCGCACGCGGATCACGATGTCGGAAACCTGGCCGAACCAGAAGCTGGTCGCGGTCGCCTCGATCCGGCCTTCCTTTTCGCTGTAATCCACGATGCGCCAGCCCATCTTCTTGGCGGCGTTGAAACAGCGCCAGAACATTTTGGCGGGTGGCATGATCAGCGCCAGCGGCTTGGTCAACTCGGTATAATAGGTGTGGAGCACATAGCTGACCGTGTTGGTCTCGCCGCGATAAGAAATCTCCCGCGCGGCGTCGAATGCAGGCGATTCGCCGCCCGGTTTGACCAACGCGACATAGCTTGGCGGATCGTCCGGATCGGTGGTGGCATCGTGAATGGACGGCGCCATCCATCCCGCATAGACGGTGTGCAGCGGCGTATAGAGCAGGATCAGCGAGCCGAACAGGGCGGTCATGCCGGCACGCTTGGCCTCGCCGCGATTGTGCTTCAGGGCCGAGACCACCCAGATCAGCGCCAGCCCCAGGGCGGCAACGCCGAACGCGACCGATCCCGCCATGATCTCCAGCCCGCCGGCGAAAGACGCGAAGCCGGCGCGCACCGCAACCACGGCGGCGGCAGCGATGGCGGCGGCCACGAACAGGGCCGCCAATGCCAGACGGGCGGCAAGGATGGGAAAGCGCATACCAGACTCGGGATGAAGGCGGTCAGCCCAACCTAAAATCCGCGAACTGGCGGCGCAATTGCGTTTTGAGAATTTTTCCCGCGGCAGTGTGCGGGATTTCGTCCACCAGGACCACGGCGTCGGGCAACCACCATTTGGCGATCTTGCCGCGAAGATGTGCCAGAAGCGTGTCGCGGTCGGGATTGCGGCCCGGTTTCGGCACAATGATCAGGAGCGGCCGTTCGCCCCATTTGGCATGGGGCACGCCGATAGCGGCGGCTTCGGCGACATCGGGATGACCGACAGCCAGATTCTCGATTTCGATGGTGGAGATCCATTCACCACCGGATTTGATGACATCCTTGGAGCGATCCGTGATCTGCAGGAAGCCGTTCTCGTCCAGGCAGGCGACGTCGCCGGTATCGAACCAGCCATCGGTACCGAAGGCTTCCGCGCCGGCGCCCTTGTAATAGGCGCGCGCCACCGCGGGACCTTTCACTTTCAGCCGCCCCACGCTCTTGCCGTCGCGCGGGCGTTCGCGGCCTTTGTCGTCGTCCACTTTCATCTCCACGCCGAAGGGCGGGTACCCCTGCTTGCACAGGGCATCGATCTGGCCAGCGCGGGGCAATTCCTCCAAGGGTGGCTTGATCGCACTCATGCTCCCCGCCGGACTCATTTCCGTCATGCCCCAAGCGTGGGTGACGGCGATGCCGCGTGACTCGAAAGCCTCGATCATCGCCCGGGGCACGGCCGCGCCACCGATCAGCACTCGCTTGAGGTGATGGAGCGTCAGCTCGTTCGCATCCAGATATTGCAGCAAGCCCAGCCAGACGGTGGGCACGCCCGCCGTGGCGGTGACGCGCTCGGCTTCCATCAATTCATAGAGCGAAGCGCCATCGAGCCGGGGACCCGGCATCACCAGGCTGGCGCCGGCCATCGGCGCGATGAAAGGAATGCCCCAGCCATTGGCATGAAACATCGGCACGATCGGCATGACGACATCGCTGGCGGCCATTCC
>CAYWWT010000032.1:10528-11749 GCA_964461855.1 uncultured Rhizobium sp.
GGATTCAGGGTGTGATAGACCGCGCCCACGCCCGCGATGCCGTACCAGGCTTCGAGATGGCGGTGGGTATTCCAGGCCAGGGTGGCGATGCGGTCGCCGGGTTTGATGCCGCGCCGCTTCAGCGCCGCCGTCAGCCTCAGCGCGCGACTTCTTATCTCGGCATAGCCGGTTCGGTTGATGCCGCCTTCGACGGTGCGGCTCACGATCCGCGCACCCCGATGATAAAGCGCGGCATGATCGAGGACGCGATGCACGCGCATGGGCCAGTCCTGCATCAATCCGCGCATGGCTGCACCTCGTTTTTCGGATCGCACGGCCGGACGGAAAACCGCGGCCCCGTGATAACGTGTTGGGGGCCGCACTTTTCCTGGCCGATGCTCCCTGTCTACTTTGCCACAAGAACGTGGCGGGGGGCGTGCAAAAGATTAGAGTCGCCGCGATTTTGAAAGGTTTGTCATGCCTCTCTCCAATGCCCAGGCCCGCGATCTCAATGCACTGCTGCATCCCCTCACCAATCTGAAGCTGCTGGCGGAGCGGGGGCCTCTGATCATCGAGCGGGGCGAAGGGGTTCGCGTCTTCGACACGGCAGGCCGCGACTATATCGAAGGCATGTCGGGGCTTTGGTGCACATCGCTGGGCTGGGGCGACGAGGAATTGATCGAGGCGACGGCCGAGCAGATGCGCAAGCTCTCCTACGGCCATGTCTTTGGCGGCAAGAGCCACGAGCCGGCGGCGGCCCTGGCCGAAAAGCTGAAAGAAGTTTCACCCTTTCCCGTGGGCAAGGTGTTCTTCGGCTGCTCGGGCTCCGAGGCCAACGATACCCAGGTCCGCTTCGCCTGGTATGCCGCCAACGCGCGCGGAGAAACCAAGCGGAAAAAGATCATTTCCCGCCACATGGGCTATCACGGCGTTACCCTGGCGTCGGCAAGCCTGACCGGCATTCCCGCGATCCATAAAGGCTTCGATGCGCCGTTCGATTTCGCGGTCCATGCCGATCTGCCGCATCATTATCGCGGCGCCGAACCCGGCGAGAGCGAGCGCGATTTTTCCACCCGCCTGGCCTCCAATCTGGAAGCGCTGATCGAGCGGGAAGGACCCGACACCATCGCCGCGATGATCGTGGAGCCGGTGATGGGCGCAGGCGGCGCCATCGTGCCGCCGGATGGCTATTTTGACGCCATCACCAAGGTTCTGATCCGCCATGCCATTCCGCTGATCAGC
>CAYWWT010000032.1:11759-18440 GCA_964461855.1 uncultured Rhizobium sp.
AGCGATGAGATCGTCACCGGCTTTGGACGCACGGGCGAATGGTTCGGCTGTGCAAAATATGGCTTCGAACCCGGCAGCGCTTCGGTGGCCAAGGGCTTGTCCAGCGCCTACCTGCCGGTGTCGGCGGTGCTTCTGTCGCCGGAAATGACCGAGATCATCGACCGCGAGTCCCTGCGCATGGGTTCGCTCGGCCATGGCCTCACTTATGGCGGTCATCCCGTCACCACGGCGGTGGCGCTGAAGACTATCGAGATCTATCAGCGCCGCGACATTGTCGGCCATGTGCGCCATGTCTCGCCGGTCTTCCTGGCCCGGCTGAAACGGCTGGAGGAACATTCGCTGGTGGGTGAGGCCCGGGGGGTCGGGCTGATCGCGGGACTGGAGCTGGTGGCGGACAAGCAGACCAAAGCGCATTTCCCCGCCGAGCGCATGGTGGCGCAGATGGCGGTGACGTTCGCGGAAGCCGAAGGCCTGATCGTGCGGCCATTGCCGGTCGACCGTATCGCGCTGTGCCCGCCCCTGATCATCACCGAAGCGGAGATTGACGAACTGTTCGACCGCCTCACCCGGGCGCTGGATAAGACCGCAGATTGGGCGAAACGCGAAAAGCTGTTCTGAGCGGTGCTCGTGTCCGTTCAACCCGTGCGCAGCAGCATTTCCTGGGGCGCCGCCGATATCGCAGGGCGGGCGTATATCAGGGCTTCGCCGCTCCAGACTTCCAATCGTTTGGCGCTCGGCAGCTTCATGGCATGGGCCAGGACCTTGGCGCGGCCATCGTCCTCGCAATTGGCGAGGAATTTGTAGGTGAGGGCGCCTTTGGCGTCCAAATAGCAGATTTCGTAAGCGGGCATCGAAGCCTCCGAACTTTGAGCGTCTCCTACCCCGCGTGTTTCCTGTTTGCGCGACGGGCTTGCGAAAGTCGAGTGACAATCGCGTTCATCAATTTCACGAATTCTCTCAAAATCGCGCGCCTTCGCGCCTGCGATATCATTATGGAAATAGGGGCTTTGCGGGATCATTTCGCGCATTCATGCGTTGACGGGACAGCCGCAGGCTCCTATTTCCCCTACGTCCGTTTCTGGAGGTTCGCATGACTGGCCCGTTCAAACTCGCACCGCTCCCATGGGCGGACGCAGCGCTGGAGCCGACCATTTCCGCGCGCACGATTTCCTTTCACTATTACAAGCACCATCAGGCTTACGTGGATACGCTGAACACGTTGGTGGAAAAAACCAAATTCGCCGACATGCCGCTCGAAAAGATCGTCGAAGCCACCGCCAAGGCGAGCGACGACAAGGAAAAGAAGATTTTCAACAATGCCGGCCAGGTGTGGAATCACGATTTCTACTGGCGCAGCCTTTCGCCCGCGAAAACCGAGCCTTCCAAGGATCTGGCCAGCGCCATCGCGCGTGATTTCGGCTCGACGTCCGAGTTGATCGCCCAGCTCGCTGATGCGGGCAAGACGCAATTCGGCTCCGGTTGGGCCTGGCTTGTCTCCAAGGGCGGCAAGCTGTCGGTGACCAAGACCGCCAATGCGATGACGCCGATGGCGGATGGAATCAATTGCCTTCTGACCGTCGATGTCTGGGAGCACGCTTATTATCTGGATTATCAGAATGCGCGGCCCAAATATCTGGAAACGGTTCTGGCCAATGTGCTGAACTGGAATTACGCATCGGAGAATCTGGCGCGCGAGAATGACGCGGTGCGCGCCGCGGCCGAATAAGCGATGATCAAAAAATCGGCGCCGCGCTTGATCGCGGCGCCGGCTTTTCCCGCCCTTGTCCGGGCTTTGGACAACCCCAGTTGACGTCTAGGTAAAGAATTGCCATCGTCATGGCGCCGTTCCAAACGAGTGCGCCATGAGCAGCCGAATTTATACCATTCGCCAGCTGACCAAGGAATTCTCCGTTACCGCGCGGACCTTGCGTTTCTACGAAGACGAGAAGCTGATCGCACCTGGCCGCCGCGGCCAGACGCGACTGTACAGCCCGCGCGATCGCGCGCGCATCATCCTGATCCTCAGGGGGCGTAGATTGGGCTTCAGCCTGGCGGAAATCCGCGAAGTGCTGGACATGTATGACGGCAAGGATGGCGAGCAGGCGCAGATGGTGCATGCGCGCAAGAAATTCGAAGAGCGCATCCAGATCCTGGAGCGGCAGAAACTCGACATCGATCAGGCTCTGCGCCAGTTGCACGAAGGCATCAGCGAAATCGACGCCGCGCTGCAAGGCGGAAACGCGCCTACGCCCTGGCCGCAATTCTTCGAGCGGGAGAATGTGCAGGCGGTTCCGGCGCGTCCGTTTGCCGTCAAGGGCTGACCGGACTTAAAGCGGGCGCGTTCAGAATGGTCTGGGATAGGGATCGGCGATCGGTCCGCGTCCGGGCGGCGGCGGCATATTGTTGCCCGGCTGATAGCCCCTGCAACCGTTGAAGCCGGTCCCCCAGCCCGCGCGATAAGCCCGGTTGGCGCGGTAGGATTCTTCGTCTCGCACCAGTTCGGTGTCGCGCATGTTGGCGCCCTGTGTGCCCGCGCTGGCACAACCGTCGGAATAGCCGGCGCGAAAATCGGGCGTTCGTTTCAACGCCCGGTCGGAGGCGCTCTCACACCCGGCGAGAATGACCAGAACGCCAAGTGCAACAAGAGAAAAGGAAAACCGGGCACGCATGCGGGAATTCTAACCTTTACCGGCCCTTAAGGCGAGCCATGGGAAGATCGACCCTCATTGCGGGGATGTCATGGAGCAGCGGGATCTCATTGCCGCGCGCATTCTGGTTCTCGGCGCCAAAGGTCCTGGCGGCTCTATGCTGCGCGCGGTCCTGAGCGCCGCCGGCATCACCAAAGTGACCTTGGTCGACGATCCGCGCCGGGCGCTCGATCTGCTCTGCAGCGATCCTTTCGATGCGGTCTTTGTCGAGGGTACCACTCTCCTGGACGAAAAACCCTTCGCCTTGGCTGCGCGCCGTCACGCCATGCTGCTCAATCCCATGATTCCGATTTTCGCCGTCTATGACGGACCGCGCCGCCGCGATGTGGAGATTTCCCGCGATCAGGGCATCACGGATGTCATTTGCCGTCCCATGAGCCCTAAAACGGTGACCGACAAGCTCCGTGCCGCTTTGCGTGCGCCGCGGTCCTTCATCGCCGCGCCGGAATTCTTCGGACCGGATCGCCGCGCCAAGGAGCGCGCCTGGCAAGGCAATGATCGCCGCATGGTCGTGCCGAGAAAAGCGAACGTCAATTTCGATCGCGAGTGACCGCGCAGCGTCGCGCCGGAATCAGAGCCGGCTTGCGCGGGCCTTGCGGTCGGCATCGATCTGCGCCTTCACCGCGGCCAGGCCACGAGCCGTCTGCTGTTGAAGCGAACCCAGGAACGTCGGGCCGCCGGCACATGCTGCCGCATCATTTTCGCAAACAGGCCCGGGGCGCGAGAGACGAGTAGCAACCCAGGACGTCGCGGAGGAGGGAAGCGATATGCCGGCGGCCGGACGCCCGGGCATGGGATCGCTCGCGCGCGGCATCAGCAACGCGACAACTCCGATCCAAAAAACAGCCCGAAAGATCATCAGAACAACATCCATGCCGACGGGGACAGGATGGCGGCGAGCCTTTGCTCACTCCTGAAATTTTTCGCTAAATTTGAAACTAACTCGCCCGGCATCGCGCCTCTTCCCGCATGAAGACAATGCGGAATGTGCGGTTTCGCTCCTCTTTGTTTCAAAGACGCGGCGTGTTTGTCTAAAATGCCGTGCAAACCCGCAGCCGGGTTGGCGGTGGGTTTCTTATCGGACTTGCGAAAAGTTCCGGCACGGAACTATTTGCGCTGGCTGAGTTCCGAAAGTTGACGCCGCATGGCTTCCATTTCCCGCTTCAAGGCATCGACGTCGCTGGAAGACGGCTTTTCCTCGGCCGGTTCTTCCCGGCGGCCTGGGGCTGCGGCATTGAAAGGCGAGAACATCTGCATCGCATGCTCGAAAATGGCCAGGTTCTGGCGCGTCAGATTTTCGATCATCGAATTGCCGCCGCCCATCGCTTCGGCGATGCGGTCGCGCATGGCACCCTGGTTCTTGGTGAAGCTGTCCATGCTCATATCGAGATAGCCGGGTACGAAAGCCTGCAAGCTGTCGCCATAGAAACGAATGAGCTGGCGCAGGAATTTGATCGGCAGCAGATTTTGGCCCTTGGCTTCTTCTTCAAAAATGATCTGGGTGAGGACCGAGCGGGTGATATCGTCTCCGGTGCGCGCATCCTGGACTTCGAACTCCACGCCATCCTTCACCATCCCGGCCAGGTGATCGAGCGTCACATAGCTGGAGGTCTGGGTATTGTAGAGGCGACGGTTCGCATATTTCTTGATGACGACCGGCCCGTCCTTGGCTTTTTCTTCCGACACGAATCCCCGCCTTCGTTTGCACCGCCACCGCGCGGCCGTGTTCAAAGACAACATCAAGCCGGGTGGCCCGTCCAGCGGCATTTTAGCAAACGCAATATGGGAAGGCGGCCAGATCGGGCAATAATATCTTGTTTCTGTTCGTGAAAATGGACGCCGTTTACCACGCCTCGCATTCGCGGCATTTTGTTGCCGGGCAGTCAAACCGGCACGGAGGCATCCTTGGAAGACGTGGTGATAGTTGCGGGCGCGCGTACCGCCGTGGGTGCATTTAACGGGGCCTTCGCCAGCCTTGCCGCCCATCAGCTGGGCAAAGTGGCGATAGAAGCCGCGCTTTCTAGAGCCAAGATTGCCGCCGAAGAGGTCAGCGAAACCATCCTGGGTCAGGTTCTGACAGCGGCTCAGGGACAGAATCCGGCGCGCCAGGCGGCCATCGCGGCGGGCCTTCCCATGGGCGCGCCGGCCTGGGGCATCAACATGGTTTGCGGTTCGGGCCTCCGCGCGGTCGCACTGGGAGCCCAGGCGATCCAGAGTGGCGACAGTCGCATCGTGGTGGCGGGCGGGCAGGAATCCATGAGCCAATCCACCCACGCCGCCTATCTGCGCGCCGGCCAGAAGATGGGCGACCTCAATTTCATCGACACCATGATCAAGGACGGGTTGTGGGACGCCTTCAACGGCTATCACATGGGCATCACGGCAGAAAATGTCGCGCAGCAATGGCAGATCACCCGCGAGCAGCAGGACCGCTTCGCCGTCGCCTCGCAGAACAAGGCTGAAGCGGCCAAGAAGGCCGGCCGCTTCAAGGACGAGATCGCGCCCGTGACGGTGAAGAACCGCAAGGGCGAAACCGTGGTCGATACCGACGAATATATCCGCGACGGCGCCACCTTCGAGGCCATGTCGGGCCTGCGTGCGGCTTTCTCCAAGGAGGGCACCGTGACGGCGGGCAATGCCAGCGGCATCAATGACGGCGCCGCGGCGCTGGTTCTGATGAGCGCCAAGGATGCGTCGGCACGCGGCCTGACACCGCTGGCGCGCATCGCCAGCTGGGCCCAGGCCGGCGTCGATCCAAAAGTCATGGGCTCCGGTCCCATTCCCGCGTCCCGCAAGGCGTTGGAGAAAGCGGGCTGGCAGGCGAAAGATCTGGACCTGATCGAAGCCAATGAGGCCTTCGCCGCCCAGGCCTGCGCCGTCAACAAGGATATGGGCTGGGATCTGGACAAGGTGAACGTCAATGGCGGCGCCATCGCCATCGGCCATCCCATCGGCGCGTCGGGCGCGCGGGTGCTGGTGACCTTGCTGCATGAGATGGGCAAGCGCGGCGCGAAAAAAGGCCTGGCCACGCTCTGCATCGGCGGCGGCATGGGTATCGCCATGTGCGTCGAACGGTAAATTTTATGGGTCGCACGGCCGGACGCGGAACCGCTTGCGCTTCGCGCTTCCACTTCCGCTGGCCGATGCTCCCGTGAAATTCCATCTCGACGCCAAGACTTTCACCGCCGCCAAAGCCTGGGGCGCGCGCGACATCGCCGAGATCGAAGGCGCCAGCGTGCGCCTGCATTGGACCGACCAACCCTATATCTGGCACGTCAATGACGGCAGCGAAGTGTTTGTCGTGCTCGATGGCGTGGTGGACATGCACTATCGCGACGGGGCGGTCGAGAAGGTCCAGCGCCTGGAGGCGGGAGACATCATGGCCGCGCAAATCGGCGACGAACACGTCGCCCATCCTGTCGGAGCAGCGCGGATTCTGGTAGTGGAGAAGAAAGACAGCGTCTGACGGCGCAAACAAAGGGGAGCGTTCGATGGCACGGGTTGCGGTGGTTACGGGTGGGACGCGCGGCATCGGCGAGGCGATCTCGATGGCGCTTAAGGGTGCGGGCTACAAGGTCGCGGCCAATTACGCGGGCAATGACGAGCGCGCCAAAAGATTCACCGACAAGACCGGAATTGCCACTTTCAAATGGGACGTCTCATCCTTTGACGAATGCGCGGCGGGCATCGCCAAGGTCGAAGCTGGGCTCGGTCCGGTCGAAGTGATCGTGAACAATGCCGGCATCACCCGCGACGCCACCATGAAGAAGATGAACCGCGGCGCCTGGGACGAAGTGCTCGACACCAACCTCGGTGGCTGTTTCAACATGTGCAAGGCGGCCTGGGACGGGATGCTGGGCCGCAGCTTCGGCCGTATCGTCAATATCGGTTCGATCAACGGCCAGGCCGGCCAGTATGGCCAGGTCAATTACGCTGCCGCCAAATCCGGCATCCATGGCTTCACCAAGGCGCT
>CAYWWT010000033.1:0-18070 GCA_964461855.1 uncultured Rhizobium sp.
AGGACCTGACCGGTGTGCCCGCGGTGGTGGATCTCGCCGCCATGCGCGACGCCATGAAGAAGCTGGGCGGCGATCCGGAGAAGATCAATCCGCTGGCGGAAGTCGATCTGGTCATCGACCACAGCGTGATGGTGGACAGTTTCGGCGCCAAGGATTCCTTCAAGAAGAATGTCGCCATCGAATATGCGCGCAACAAGGAGCGCTATTCCTTCCTGCGCTGGGGCCAACAGGCTTTCGCGAATTTCCGCGTCGTGCCGCCGGGCACCGGCATCTGCCACCAGGTCAATTTGGAATATCTCGCCCAGACGGTCTGGACCCGCAAAGCCAAGGACGGAAAGAAGAGCGTCGAAATGGCGTTCCCGGACACGGTGGTGGGCACCGACAGCCACACCACCATGATCAACGGCCTGGCCGTGCTGGGCTGGGGCGTGGGCGGCATCGAGGCGGAAGCCGCCATGCTCGGCCAGCCCATCTCCATGCTGATCCCGGAAGTCGTGGGCTTCCGGCTCACCGGCAAGCTGCGCGAAGGTGTCACCGCCACCGATCTGGTGCTGACCGTGACCCAGATGCTGCGCAAGAAGGGCGTGGTCGGCCGTTTCGTGGAATTCTATGGCCCCGGCCTGGACGAGATGACGCTCGAAGACCGCGCCACCATCGCCAACATGGCGCCCGAATATGGCGCGACCTGCGGTTTCTTCCCGGTGGACGGCGAGACCGTGCGCTATCTCAAGAATACCGCGCGCGCCAATCCGCGCATCGCGCTGGTGGAGAAATACGCCAAGTCCCAGGGCCTCTATCGCACCAAGAAGAGTGCGGACCCCGTCTTTACCGATACGCTGTCGCTGAACATGGATACGGTCGAGCCGTCGATGGCGGGTCCGATGCGGCCGCAGGACCGCGTGCCGCTGTCGGGCATCGCCGGTAATTTTGCCGAGAATTTGATCAACATCTTCAAAAAAGAAGACAGCGCCAACAAGCGCGCCAAGCTGGATGGCACCGAAGCCTCCATCGGCCATGGCGATGTGGTGATCGCGGCGATCACGTCCTGCACCAATACCTCCAACCCCAATGTGATGATCGGCGCGGGCCTGGTGGCGCAGAAAGCCGTCGCGCGGGGGTTGAAAGTGCGGCCCTGGGTGAAGACCTCGCTGGCGCCCGGATCGCAGGTGGTCACCGACTATCTGAAGAAAGCAGGCCTGGACAAGGCGCTGGACAAGCTCGGTTTCACCCTGGCGGGTTATGGCTGCACCACCTGCATCGGCAATTCGGGTCCATTGCCGGACAATGTCACCAAGGCGATCGGTGAGGCCGATCTGGTGTCCTCCGCGGTGATTTCCGGCAACCGCAACTTCGAAGGTCGCGTGCATCCTCTGGTGCGCGCCAACTATCTGGCTTCGCCGATGCTGGTCGTCGCCTATGCGCTGGCCGGTTCGGTCAATATGGACCTCACCAAGGAGCCGGTGGGTTACGACAAGAAGAATGAGCCGGTCTATCTGAAGGACATCTGGCCTTCGCCCAAGGAAATCGCCGCCACCATCCGCAAGGCGGTGAAAGCGTCGAGCTTCAAGGCGCGTTACGGCAATGTCTTTGCCGGCGATGCCAATTGGAAGAAGGTCAAGCTGGTCAAGGGCCAGACTTATCAATGGGAAATGGGTTCGACCTATGTGAAGAACCCGCCCTATTTCGACGGCATGAAGATCGAGCCGGTTCCGGTCAAGGACATCGCCGGCGCCCGCGTGCTGGCTCTGTTCGGCGACAGCATCACCACCGACCACATCTCGCCCGCCGGCAACATCAAGGCCACGGCGCCCGCCGGCGTGTATCTGCAGGAACGCCAGGTCGCGCAAAAGGATTTCAATTCCTATGGTTCGCGCCGCGGCAATGATGAAGTGATGGAGCGCGGCACCTTCGCCAATATCCGCATCCGCAACGAGATGATGGGCGGCAAGGAAGGCGGCAACACCATCTATTATTCCGACGTCAATGGTGACGGCCAGCAAATGTCCATCTTCGATGCGGCCCAGGCCTATAAGAAGGATGGCCTGGATACGGTCGTGATCGGCGGCAAGGAATACGGCACCGGCTCGTCGCGCGACTGGGCGGCGAAGGGTCCCAAGCTCTTGGGCGTGCGCGCTGTCATCACCGAAAGCTTCGAGCGCATTCACCGCTCGAACCTGATCGGCATGGGCGTGGCGCCCTTCTGCTTCGAGCCGGGCAAGACGCGCAAGGA
Organism: uncultured Rhizobium sp.; assembly: GCA_964461855.1. Taxonomy (GTDB): domain Bacteria; phylum Pseudomonadota; class Alphaproteobacteria; order Micropepsales; family Micropepsaceae; genus Rhizomicrobium. The sequence goes on from CAYWWT010000033.1 coordinate 2,231, forward strand.
TTACGGTTTGACCGGCCGCGAAGCGATCGACATTCCGGGCCTGTCGGGCGACATCAAGCCCCGCATGCGGGTGGAAGCGACCATCCATCGCCCCGATGGCTCGACCGACAAGCTGCCGTTGGTGTTGATGATTCTCACGGCAGATGAAATTGCGTACTTCAAGAATGGCGGAATTCTGCCCTACGTTCTGCGCAATCTCCTCGCCGCTTGATCAGGCGAAAATTGCAGAAGCCGCGCGGAGAAATCCGCGCGGCTTTTTTCTTTTAACCCTTCGCAGCTTGCTTTTGCGCGCTACCCAACGCCGCCGCGCAACAAGCGCTGCTTCGGCCACCTCCTCCTGTCAGCGTGCTTTGCATGCACAGGGGAGGCGGGCCTCGATAGATTTCAACAAGTGCTCAGAGTTTTTTATCGAGGACCGGTTCTCGAATCCGGGCATCGCTATAGGCGGTGCATGCGGCTGCTGAAGCGCGCTCGCAAGGCATCAACTGACCCAGAAGCTGCGCGACAAAAGCCGCGTCGAGCCGGGGCGCTTCCAGGCTGTGCCGGAACGGCACGGCCCTGTCCGTCCCGGATCGGGACCCGGATGCGGCACGGAAGGTCCGGCAATTGTGATGATCGGGCCGGGCGAAATGATCGGGGTCGCCTTGCAACCCACTGGCAGGCTTGAGTTTTTGCAAGACAAGCCGCTGCAAGCCGCCATGGAGGGCGGCGGTGCCTGGGTTTGAGATGCGGTCGGCGAGAGGGCTCATGTCCTCTTCCCAAGGCAAGCCTTGCGCCGGATCGCCGCGCCCCAGGGGTTACCCAATTTTTAAGCCGCGCCGCCGATACTTCCCGCCAAGGAAAGGCCGGAAAATCCGGCCGGGACGGTGGTGTTGCTTCAGCATTCGCTTCAGAAGGGAACGGAAGCTCGCACCGCGATCGGCACGGCGCATGACAATGCGCGCATGCGGCTCGCGTCGCAGGCTGCGCGTGCCGTGGTGCTGGACTGGCAAGTCGCCGAGGAACGCATCGAATGGGATGGCGCCACCGATGCGCTTCCTTTCCCGATCAGCAGCGGCCATCCGCAAGCCTTTCTCGATGCGGTCACCCGCAGCGGGCGGGACGGGCTGACCGCGCTTCTGGAAGACAATTCGCCTTACTCTTCCCCGTTCGAACTCAATCTCGAAGTCGCGTCCGCGCTGGGCGCTATCGGTTTCACCTTCGCGGGCACGCGCGTGCCCAATGCGGAAGGCCGCACCGAACGCCTGATCGGGATGATGCGCGAAAGCACGGAAAAGCAGCGCGAAATGCAGCGACTGACCTATCTGGCGACGCGCGACGAACTGACCGGTCATCTCAACCGCAATGCGCTGCGCACCGAATTGCAGATGGCGATTTCGCGCGCCAAGGAGGAAGGCCGCCACTGCGCCTTCCTGGTCGCCTCCATCGACCGGCTGGCGATGATCAATGACGGCTATGGCTTCGACGCCGGCGAGGAAGTGATCGTGGGCGTGGGCGAGCGTATCGCCAAGGCGCTGCGCGCCAGCGATATCATCGGCCGCACCGCCGGCAACAAGTTCGGCGTCATCCTGCGCAATTGCCGCGAGAACGAGATCGCCGTGGTCGCCATGCGCCTGCGGCGCGCGGTGCGCGATCATGCGATTGAGACCCGCGCCGGCAAGGTTTCCGCCACCACCTCGGTCGGCGCGGTCTGGCTGCCGCTGGCCGCCGCTACCAGCCAGGAAGCGATGTTGCGCGCCGAGCAGGCGCTGGAACGCGCGCGCGTCAATGGCCGGGATGGCTTTGCCACCTTTGCGGAATCGCCCCAGCGCGACACCGCGCGGCTCCGCCAGATGAGTATCGCCGACGAAGTGGTGCTTGCGCTCAAGAATAAGCGCATTCGCCTCGCCTATCAGCCCATCATCGATGCGAAGACCCGCAAGCCCAGCCATTATGAAGGACTGTTGCGCCTCTTGCGTCCCGACGGCCAGGAAGTCACCGCGGGCCATTTCGTTCCCGCGACCGAACAGATGGGCATCGTGCATCTGGTCGATCGCTTCGCGCTGGAAACGGCGGTGGACCAGCTCAAGGAGCATGACGGCCTCCATCTGGCCGTGAATGTTTCGGGCACCGCGGCGCTGGATCCGGTCTGGCTGCAGAGCTTCGTCGATTATATCCGGGAGAATCGCGACGTGGCGAACCGGCTGGTGGTCGAATTGACCGAGACCGCGTCCTTGCATCAGTTCGAAGAGAATGCGCGTTTCGTTTCGCAGCTTCGCGAGATGGGCGTGAAGGTCGCGATCGACGATTTCGGTGCCGGCTATACCTCGTTCCGCAATCTGCAGATGATGCATGTCGATCTGGTCAAGATCGACGGTTCTTATATCAAAGACCTGTCCTCCAATCCCGAGAACCAGGTCTTTGTGCGCACGCTGATCGCGCTCGCCAAGAATTTCCACATGGGCGTGGTGGCCGAATGGGTGAGCTCGGAAGAGGATGCCGACCTGCTCGAAAGCTTCGGCGTCGATTATTTCCAGGGCTTTTATTTCGGCGCGCCGGATTTAAATCCGGTTTTTTAGACGAACCCCTCCGGCCTTCGCAGCTTTGCTTTGGCGCTCCGGCTCGCGCCTACGCGCTGCAAGCGCTGCTACGGCCACCTCCCCTTCCAGGCGCTTCGCGCCGAAGGGGAGGCGGGCCTCGGGTTGCTTCAACAAGCGCGGTATCGTCTTGGTCGTGCCCCTTCGCCCCCGCGCATGCGTCAGCATGCTGGCGGGGGAGATGCCCGTAGCAGCGCTTGCGATGCGAAGGGCAGAGGGGGCTAAAAATCCCCCGCGCACGCGTCAGCATGCTGGCGGGGGAGATGCCTGTAGCAGCGCTTATTGCGCGACGGCACCAGCTGGCGCGCAAAAGTAAGCTGCGAAGGGCAGAGGGGGTAAAAACAAAGACAGATGGGATCAGATAGAAGGCAACAGCAATGTTGCCTTGAACCCTTTTCCCGATCCGCTTTCGACTTCCAGCACGCCGGCATGCAATTCCACGAAGGCCTTGACCAGGGTCAGGCCCAGGCCGGCGCCATTGGCATGGTCTTGCGCGTGGCCGGCATGCTCGAACGGTTCCAGGATGCGCGTCAGATCCGCCGCTGCCACCCCGGGGCCATTGTCCGCAACGCTGATGGCCACCATTCGGCCCCGGCGTGCGGAGGACAACGTCACCGCGCCGCCTTCCTGAGTGAAAGCAAGCGCATTGTCGATCAGGGCGCTGATCATCCCGCCCAGCACATTCTCATCGGCTTCGATCATCAGACCGCGCGGACAATCCTCGGCGGTGAGCAGAATGGATTTGGTTTGCGCCGCTGCCGCAAAGCTTTCCTGCGCCTGCCACAAGGCGCTGCCCGCATCCACAAGCACTTTGCGCAGATCGTAGCGGCCGGCCGAGATCTTGGTGAGGTCCATGATCTGGTTGACCATCTTGAGGAGGTTGGTGCCTCCCTGGTGAATCAGCCCGGCATATTCGCGCACCTGCGCGGGCGTGAGATTGTCCGACAGGGCGCCGATCAGGTCCGAAAAGCCCAGGATCGCGTTCAGCGGCGTCTTGAGCTCATGGCTCATGGTGCGCAGGAGCATGGTCTTGGCGTTGTCGGCCTGCTGGGTGACATGGTCCAGGCGTTTGGTGAGGTCGGCGAGATAGTTGGTCTGGCGTCGCGCTTCATCACGGGTGCTCTGCAAGGCCGATTGCGCCTGCGCCAGCGCGGTCTCGGCCCGGGTTTTTTCCGTGATGTCCGTCAACACCACCGCGCGCCCGCCGTCCGGCGTGGCATGGTCGCGGATCAGATAGGCGGCGCCGCTGGTGGTCTGTACCGTGTCGGCAGAGGAGGCCGAGCGATGGCCGCGCAACCGGCGCTGAAGCCACTCCTGGGGCGTCACGTCGAGCGCGATGCGCCCGCCATAGGCGGCATCGTTGGCGATCCAGTCGAAACTCCGCCCTTTCAAATCGTCCAACGTCCGGGCGGTGAGTTCGGCATAGCGGGCATTGCCGGTGACAAAGCGGTCTTCGGCATCGAAAAAAGCGAACGCATCCGCCGACAAGGTGATCGCTTCGCGCAGGCGCGCAACCTGGTGGCGGGCGGCGGTGACATCGGCCCATAACAGGATGACGTTGCCGTTGGCGGCCCGGCGCGCCTTGATCTCGATGATACGGCCATCGGCCAAGGCGATGTCGCGCGGCTCCCAGGCATGGGGATCGAGTTGACCGAGGCGCTCGGCAATGAAGGGGGCTTCGCCCTCGGCCAGCACGGCGGGCGCGATTTCCGGCAATTCGAGCGCGATCAGTTCCGCATAGCGTTTGCCGTTCAGGCTCTCCACCGACGGCAGCTTGCGGAAAATGTGGTTGAGATGAGCGCTGGCGAAAACCAGGCGCGAATTCGCATCGAAGATGGTGATCGCGACGCGCAGGCTATGCAGAGTTTCGAGCAAGGGCTCGAGCAATGCTCCCGAACCCAGATCCCCCGCCAATTGACCAGACACTTTCGCCATTACAGTCCGCACGCGATCCCTTGTTGGAAGCAGTGTCGCGTGTCGCCGGTTGCGGAATGGTTAGGCGCGCGGCGAGAGGGCTTTTGCCGTCGGCGACAGCGCGGCCCGAATCGCGGCATTTTCCTAACATCGGTTAACCATGGGCTGCGGAAAGCTTTCTTGATTATCAACGACTCAGGTCCGTCTTCAGCATTCGTTAAACCTTGGCCGGCAGGATCGGCCAAAATCATGGTGAACAGGTCGTAAAGCGTGAATCGCATCTGGAATCTTCTGGATATCGAGCGTAACCCGCGCCGCCTGTTCGCGTTCGTGCAGACCGGCAAGGGATGCGTCGGCGCAAGCCTGGCCTTGGGTTTCCTGTTTGTGATCGGCCGCCCCGATGCCCTCGAGGCCATCGCCTTGGCGGGGCTTTTGATGCCTCTGCTTCTGGCGCTGGCCGCGGCGACACGCTTGCCCCTGCCGGTGCTGGAACAGGCGGGGCTCGCTCTGTTCGCGCTTCTGATCGGTTATCTGGCGGGCCTGACCGGCGGGCTGCGCTCGCCCCTCACGGTCTGGCTTTTCCTCGTGCCGGCGGAAGCCGCACTGGCTGGTGGAGCGCGGCCCGTCCTGAAAGCCGGAATTTCGGCGGCCTTGGTGCTGGCGGGTCTGGCGGCCTTCACATTGATGGGCGATCTGCCGCCCTCGCGCCTGCCCGCGCCTGTCGATGTCATCTCCGCCGCCATTCTGTTCGCGGCGCTTTTGCAGATGGGATTGATCGCCGCCGCCGCGCGCGACCAGCGGCGCGCTTCGGACCGGGCCGCCGAGCAGGGCACCGCCATGTATCAACTTCTGGCCGACAATGCGGTCGATCTCATCACCCGTCATGCGCCGGACGGGCGCATCTCCTTTGCCAGTCCTGCCGCCGCCGCCTTGCTGGGGCGTAGCCCGCAGGAGCTGGAAGGCGCGATGCCGGTCGCGTTGGCCCATCCCGAAGATTTGTCCGCGCTACAGGCGGCGTTTCTGGAATCCGCCTATTTCGGGCGCGAAGGCGCTGCCGAGGTGCGGCTCCGCCACGGCGGCAAAGGCTATGTCTGGGCCGAAATCCGTTGCCGCCCGGCAGGACCCCGGGCCAAGGGCGCGCCCGCCGGGATCGTCGCCGTCACCCGCGACATCACCGAGCGCAAGGCGCAGGAACGCGCCCTGATCGAAGCGCGCGATGTCGCCATGAGCGCGTCGCGGGCCAAGTCCGCCTTCCTCGCCAATATGAGCCACGAACTGCGCACGCCCTTGAACGCGATCATCGGTTTCTCCGAATTGATGGAGCGGGAGATTTTCGGGCCGCTGGGCAATGCGCGCTATCAGGAATACGCCAAGCTGATCCACGATTCCGGCGGTCATCTTCTGGAGCTGATCAATGGCGTGCTCGACATGTCCAAGATCGAGGCGGGCAAGTTCGAATTGTACGAAGAGATTTTTCCGCTCGAAGATGTGGCGCAGTCCGCGCTGCGGTTCGTTCATCTGGCGGCGGAGCGGGGCGGGGTGGCGCTGTCGAGCGAAATCGCGCCGGGCACGCGGCAGATTTTTGGCGACAAGCGGGCGGTGAAGCAGATCCTGGCCAATCTGCTCAGCAATGGCGTCAAATTCACGCCACGCGGGGGCCGCGTCGTGCTGTCGGCGCGCCGGATCGAAAAGGGGGTGGAGATTGCGGTCAGCGACAGCGGCACCGGGATTTCGCCGTCCGATCTGAAAAAGCTGGGCAAGCCCTTCGCGCAGGCGGAAGGCGCAATGACCCGGGGCAAGGAGGGCACCGGGCTCGGACTGGCGCTGGTCAAGTCATTGGCCGCGATGCATGGCGGCGAGGCGGTGTTGGAATCGAGCCTGGGCGTTGGCACGACGGTTCGCATCCGCTTGCCTTTCGCCGCGGTGGATGTCGATGGCGCGGGACTGCCGAAATCCGAGGCCAAGGTGCTGCCGTTTCGCGGCGCCGCCTGATACAAGCTGACCATGTTTCCCGCTCCCCGTCTCAAGGCCGGCATCTTCGTGCGTGCGCTGATCCGCCGGACGGAAGTGGCCGGCGCGTCCGCCTTTGTCGCGCGCAAGGGCGCGGAGGAAGCAGGCGCGGTGATTCTGAATATCTCGCGCCTGGATGGAACCTGTCTGTTGCTTAACCAGGCGCGCGACGGCAAAGGCAATCTGGTCTGGGCGCAAGCTCTGGGCGGATGGAGCGATGAGGCGCGGGCACGTGCCTGGCTGGACAAGCAGATCAAATTCGATCCGGATCTGTGGATCCTGGAGATCGAAGACCGCCAAGGCCGCGCTTTCGTGGATGAGCCGATCGTGTAAGCTTCGGGCTTATCCGTCGAGAGTTCCCTCATGCCGACGCCTGCTCAGCCCAACGCGCTGACCTATGTCCTGCCCGCGCTGATCATTCTGCCGCTGCTTTATTTCCGGTTGCGCAAGATGATGAAGCCGCAGCCTCTGAAGCTGAACCGGTTGTGGATACGTCCTGTGGTCATTCTTCTGGCGGGCGTGAGCGTGTTGGCGGGTGCGCCGCCGCCGGCAGCCGATCTGCCCTGGTTTGCCGTCGCCGCGTTGGCCGGCGCGGCGGGCGGCTGGCAATGGGGCCGGACGATGGCGATCCATGTCGATCCCGACAAAGGCACCTTGATGACGCGCGGCTCACAAGCGGCGCTGGTGGTGATCGTGCTTCTGCTGGTGGTGCGCATCGGGTTGCGCGCCCTGGTGAAACTGGAAGGGGCGGCCTGGCATCTCGACGCCGTGCTGATCACCGATGGGCTGATTGTTTTCAGCGCCCTTCTGTTCGGGGTGCGGGGTCTGGAAATGTATCTGCGTGCGCGCCGCGTGCTGGCCGAGGCTCCATCTGTTGGCTAAGGCTCCCGGCTGATTTTCAGGACCCTTGCGGCTGGGGGATGGGCCTGCTACCCCGCCGCCCATGAGCCAGACCCCCGCCAGCGAAGCCGCAAGACGGCGCACTTTCGCGATCATTTCCCATCCCGACGCGGGCAAGACCACGCTGACCGAGCATCTGCTGCTGCTGGGTGGTGCGATCCATGCGGCAGGCCGGGTCAAGGCGCGCGGCGAGGCGCGGCGCGCCAAATCCGACTGGATGAAGATCGAACAGGAACGCGGCATCTCGGTCACCAGCGCGGTGATGACGTTCGAATACAAGGATGCGGTGTTCAATCTGCTGGACACGCCGGGCCATGAAGACTTTTCGGAAGACACCTATCGTACCCTGACGGCGGCGGATTCCGCGGTGATGGTGATCGACGCCGCCAAGGGCATCGAGGCCCAGACCCGCAAGCTGTTCGAAGTCTGCCGGCTGCGCGACATTCCGATCATGACCTTCGTCAACAAGATGGACCGCGAAGCGCGCGATCCGTTCGAACTTCTGGACGAATTGTCCGACCAGCTTCAGATCGAAACCGCGCCGATGATGTGGCCCGCGGGCATGGGGCTGAACTTCAAGGGCGTCTATGATTTGCGGCATGACGACTTCATTCCGTTCGGTGACGGTGGCCGCATCGGCCACAATGCATTGGCAGCGACACTCGATCCGGACTTGAAAGCCAAGCTGGACGAAGATGTGTCGCTGGCGCGCGAAGGCCTGCCCGCTTTCGATCTCGCCACCTATCGCGAAGGCCACCTCTCGCCGGTCTTTTTCGGATCGGCGCTGAAGAATTTCGGCGTCGCGGAGCTTTTGAGCGCCCTGGCGGAATATGCGCCAAGCCCGCGCGATCAAAGCGCCATCGGCCGTGCGGTTCATCCGTCGGATGAAGACGTCACCGGCTTTGTGTTCAAGGTCCAGGCCAATATGGACCCCAACCATCGCGACCGTGTCGCGTTCCTCAGGCTCGCGTCGGGGCGCTTCCGCCGCAACATGAAGCTGAAGCAATCGGGCACCGGAAAGTCCATCGGCGTCCACAATCCCATCCTGTTCTTTGCCTCGGAACGCGAGACGGTGGACGAGGCCTGGCCCGGCGACATTATCGGCATTCCCAATCACGGCGTGCTGCGCGTGGGCGATACGCTGTCGGAATCCGGCCAGGTGATCTTCACCGGCATTCCCAATTTCGCGCCGGAAATTCTGCGCCGCGTGCGGCTCGCCGATCCGATGAAGCAGAAGCATCTGGCGCGCGCGCTGGAAAGCCTGGCGGAAGAGGGCGTGACGCAATTGTTCAAGCCGCAGATCGGCTCGCAATGGATCGTGGGCGTGGTCGGCATGCTGCAGCTCGATGTGCTCAAGTCGCGGCTGGTGGCGGAATATGGCCTGGACGCGGATCTCGAGCCGGCGCCCTACGATGCCGCGCGCTGGCTTTCGGGCAGCGATGCGGATCTGGAGAAATTCGCCGCGTCCAATCGCGGCGGCATGGCGGCGGACCGCGACGGGGCCCCGGTGTTCCTGGCCAAGAGCGCCTGGGAGTTGGGCTATGTCGCCGACAAAGCGCCCAACGTGAAGTTCCTGAAGACCAGGGAACGTCACGAAGTTCACGCGGAAAACTGAACCGACGTCCGATATTCTGGGTAAAAACCTAGGAATTCCGTCGAATTCTGCTATCTTGCGCTACACGGTACTGTGTATTATAAGGGTCCTTATGTCCGAGTCCATGCAAGTTCAATTGAAGAAGGGTGTTCTGGAGATGTGCGTCTTGGCGCTGCTCTCGAAAGGGGACAATTACGCTTACGAGATCGCCGCCCGCATGGCCGACGCCGTGGGCATGGGGGAGGGCACGGTTTATCCGCTGATGCGCCGAATGCAGAATGACGATCTGGTTTCGACCTATCTGCAGGAATCCGCCAGTGGCCCACCGCGCAAATATTACAAGCTGACCAAGGCGGGCGCTGCGGCTCTCACGGCGCAGCGCGCCGAATGGGATGCGTTCCACGCGGCCGTCGGCAAAATCCTGGGAGACGCGATATGAACCGCGCCATGTTCCTGTCCGAGTTGCGCATGGGCCTGTCGGGCCTGCCGCAGTCCGAGATCGACGAAACCGTCGCCGATTATGAAGCGCATTTCGCCGACGGCATCGCGGCGGGGCGCAGCGAGGCGGCCATCGCCAACGCGCTGGGCGATCCCGCCAGGCTGGCGCGGGAGTTGCGCGCCGAAGCCGGTTTCAAGCGCTGGGAGACCGAGCGCAGCCCGGGCAGCATGCTCAGCGCGGTGGTGGCGCTGTTGGGCCTGGCGACCCTGGACCTGATTTTCCTGATCCCTTTCGTCTTCGCGGTCGGAGGCATTCTTCTCGGCATGCTCGTCACCGCCATCGGTCTGTTCTTCGCCGGCGGCGCGGTCTGGCTGTTTGCCCTGTTCCCCGGCCTGGTGATGTTCGGAACCAGTGGCGTTTTCGCCAGCGGCGCCGCACTCGCGCTGGCGGGCTTCGGCCTGATCGCCGGCGGCGTCGGATTGATGGCGCTCACCTGGCTGCTTCTGGACATCTTCGTTCGCGGGCTCGTGCAGTATGCCCGCCTGCATTTCCGCCTGATCGATTCCGCACAAACAAGGAGAGACTGATATGCGCACAAAGCTCGCAATCATCGCCGTGTCGGGATTTGCAGTGTCCGCGGTCTGTCTGGGCGGCGCGCTCGCCCTGGGGGGCAACCAACTCGGCAATGCCATTTTCGGTACCGATGTGGCCAGTCTCATCAATCTGCCGCGCTGCGATGTTACGGCGGACCCTGTGGCGACGGCCACCAGCCGCACCCTTTCCTGGAACGGCGATGGCGAGCGCGCCGCGATAGCACTGCCGGCCAATATCCATTGGCGGGCCGGAAGCGGCGATCAGTTGATCGTCGCGGGCGATCCGACTCTGATCTCGCATATCCGCGTCAAGGACGGCCTGGTATCCCTGGATTGCAACGGCGATTTTCATCTCGGCAAGAATGAGCGGGTCGATGTGACCCTGCCAGGCCGTCGCACATTCAAAACTTTTGCGCTGTTGGGAACCGGCGATGCGGAATTGAGCGGCCTGTCGCAGCCGGATGTGAAACTGTCGATTGCGGGGTCCGGAGATATTCAGGCGGATGGCAAGACGGACAATCTGACGGTGGATGTCAGGGGATCCGGCAATTTGAAACTGAGCGATCTCGCCGCCAAGAATGTCGATGTCGACATCAAGGGCAGTGGCAAGGCCGAAGTCGCGCCACAGGATTCGCTGAATGTAAGCCTGGCGGGATCGGGCACCATTTATCTGCGCAACGAACCGCGGAAAATCGAAACCTCGATCCATGGCAGCGGCACCATCGTCCATCCGGACGGCACCCGGCAGGATCGTGGCCATGGGCGCCATGCCCGCGCCGAAGATGGGGCGATCCGCGCCGCGGTTCTGGAGGCGCTGGCCAATGACGGCGATTCCGACAATGACGAGATGGAACGCGCCAAGGACAGGCTGAAAGCGCGAATCCGCGCCCGGATCGCGCGCGAGCTGGAACAGGAGAATCTGTGATGCGCAGCAAACTCGCCATCATCGCCATATCCGGGTTCACTGTCTCCGCCATCAGCCTTGGTGGCGCCTTCGCCCTGGGCGGCGAAGCGGTCGGCGACGCTCTTCTCGATTTCGGCAGCTTCGGCGGCCCGCGCTGCGATATTTCCGGCGACGCCGGCGCTTCCACGACCCGGGCCCTGCCATGGGATGGCGGTGACGACCGGGCCGCTGTGGCATTGTCCGCCGACACCTATTACCGGGCCGGCAGTGGCGATCAGCTGGTGGTCAAGGGCGATCCCGGCATGGTCTCGCATGTCTATGTTCGCGATGGCGTCGTGGGGATCGATTGCCGGACCAATTTCCGGTTCGGAAAATCCCGGCGCCTGGAAGTGACGTTGCCGGGACGCGCGTTTCGCACCTTCGAACAACGCGGCAGCGGCGACATGCGCCTTGCCGGGCTTTCCCAACCGGACGCAAAGCTCTCGATCGAAGGCTCAGGCAGCATCCAGGCGGATGGCCATGTCGATCGCCTCTCCGTGCGGGTTGCCGGTTCGGGAGACGTCACGGCCACCGGCAATGCCGGCGCGCTGGAGGTTGATCTGCAAGGGTCCGGCGATGTCAGGCTGGGTGGACTTTCCGTCAAAAGCGCCCGGGTGGAGATCGACGGCAGCGGCAATGTCGAGATCGCGCCCAAGGATGCATCGCGGATCGACGTCAGCAATGATGGATCTGGCGACTTCGAGGCATCCGGCACCACCGACAATCTGACCGTGTCCGTCGAAGGCTCGGGCAACATGAAACTGGGCGGGCTCGCCGCCAATAGCGTCAACGTGAATATAAATGGCAGCGGCAATGCCGAAATCGCGCCCCGCGATGCCTTGAAGGCGAAGATCGCCGGGTCCGGCGACGTCACCTTGCGCAGCGAGCCCAGAAAGATCGAAACCACGATTGCCGGGAGTGGAGACATCATTCACGCCGACGGCACGCGCCAGAGCCGGCATTCGCGCGAACGCCATGCACGGGCCGATGACGATATCGGCGCCGTCATCGACCGCGCGGTGGCGAACGGCACATCGCCCGATCCCGACGAACTGGAACGCGCAAAGGCCAAGTTGAAGGCGCGCATCCGCCATCAGGTGGCGCAGGCGCTGGCGGGCGAAGACGAACCCTAGGATCGGCTAGGCGTCGATAACCGCCCAACTGTCGGGGTAATAGCCGTTGAAGGGCGAGCGCGACGACACGGTGTAGGCGCCCATGGCGTCGAACAGCACGAAATCGTCCTTGGCGATGGCATCGGGCAGCATCTGCGGCCGCGGCAGGACATCGGCGGAATCACAGGTCGGGCCATAAGCGCGGAAGGGGCGCTTTTCACCGGAGAGGCGCTTGGCGTTGCCCTTGGTGTCCAGCGTGATGGCGATCGCCGGATAATTTTCGTCGAAACCGGGAAAGCGCTGTTCGTCGAAGCTGCCGTAAATGCCGTCATTCAGATAAAGCCGGTCGCTGCGGCGCATCACCACCTGCGTTACCAGCGAGAGACCCTGCGCGACCAGGGCGCGGCCGGGCTCGCACATCACGTTCAGTTTCGGCAGGCCAAGGTTGGTCAGCGCTTCCTTGATCATGTCGAAATACCAATGGAAGGGCGGCGGCTCTTCGCCCGCATAGGCAGTGGGGAAGCCGCCGCCGATATCCAGGGCGGCGATCTCGATGCCCGCCAAGGTTACGGTGCGGTGCGCGATTTCGATCGCCTGGGCATAGGAGAATGGCGACAGGCATTGCGAGCCGACATGGAAGGTGAGGCAGGGCTGTGCACCCGCCTGCTTGACCCGTTTCAAGAGCGTTGCGGCTTCTTCGGGTCCGCAGCCATATTTGCTGGACATTTCCAGCAGCGCGCCGCCCAGCTGCGCCACCAGCCGCACGAAGATGCGCAGTTTTTTCGGGCTGCCGGTTTCGGCCAGCAATTTGTCCAACTCGGAATCGCTGTCGACCACGAAATCCGTCACGCCATGCTTTTCAAACGCGGCTTTGGCCTGACCGGGCAGACGCACCGGCGCCATGAAATGGCAGATGGCTTGCGGCGCGATTGCCTTGATGATCTCGATTTCGCCCAGCGACGCGGTGTCGAAATGGCGGATGCCGGCAGCCCATAGCTGACCGACGATAAGCGGATGGGGATTGGCCTTGACCGCATACAGCACGTCGCCGGGAAAGCCATCGAGAAACTGGCGCGCCGCGGCGGCGAATTTGCCGGGCCGGATCAGATAGAGCGGCTCACTTGGCTTGAGAGCTTCAATGGCTTTTTCGGCCGTTGCGTAACGGGGCAGCGTGTCGAAGCGGGCGGGAGCGTTCATCGCCGGTCATCCAGAATTCACCGGCGCCTCTTTGGGGCAAGCGCGCCGCGATGACAAGACCGGATTGTTCCCGTGCCGATCCAGCGCCGCTTTATGGAAACTTTGTGACGGTCACAGCGGCGGCGGCGAAAAGGCCCCAGGTCCAACGGGACGTAAGATGTCGCGGTCCGGCGTCATCCGCGCCATGGCCGGGAAATCGCGCGGCGACAGCGCTTCGCGCTGCGGCGGCGTCAAGACCTTGTAGAGCGATGCCAGCGCGGGACGCTCGGCGTCGAGATCGGCGAGGCGCTTTTTCAGGAAATCCTGTTCGCGGCCCATATGATCGACCGGCGTCAGCGGCCCATGGTCGGGGCGGCCGGCTTGTTGGCCGCAATCGGCGGCGCGGTGTTTGGCGATATCGAGCTTGATGCCTTTCCAGCGCGCGAACAAAGGCTGTTCGGCTGGACTGAGATTGAGCCGGGTTTCCAGATACGCCATGCGGCCGACTTCGCGGGCATAATGGTCTTCGCACAGGCGCTTCATGCCGGCGGCGATTTCCGCCTGGTTCGGTCCGCGCAAGACGCGGGAGCCGTCCGCCGTATCATCGATGAAGGTCTGGCCGGGCGCGACGAGCGCCATCAGGACGGGCTTTTTGGGGCTGGCTTCCGCGCCCGCATTGGTCGCGACGAGAGAAAGCGTCGCCGCACCACAAACCGCAAGCGAGGCAAGCATGGGGACAAGAGCCTTGCGCATGGCCGATCCATTGTTTGAAATGCCGCAATAATCTACCGGCGGTTCCATGCCCGCGCCGCTGAATTAAGGGCAGTTTTCATGAAATTTCCGCCATTCATCCCCGGTTCAGGTTGAAGCGGAGACGCGCAAATCCCGGATGGTCTTCCGGCCGTCAGCCGAAGGCTGATAAACATTTGTTATCTCGCCGAGGGCGCGGCGAAATTCACTTTCGCTGAAGCCGTCGGCGACGTCCCAGGCATCGAAGCCGACGCGGCGCTGATGCGCGATCTGATCGTAGAGAAAATCGCCCACGGCGCGAACCTCACCGGAAAAGCGCAAGCGCGTGCGCAGCTGCCGTGCCCAGGAGAAGGCGCGCCCGTCGCGGAATTTGGGAAATTCCAGTGCCACCACCGAAAGCCGGTGCACGTCTTCGCCCAACTGCTCCGGCGATTCCTCGGCCTTCAGGCGCACGCCGATGGGCGCGTTGCGCGAAAGCAGGGTCTCGCGGTCCTTGCGAAAGCGCGCGAGCGAGACGATGGCGCCGCCCTCTTCGGGAAGCGCCGCATCGTCTGCCAGCGTGACGAAAAGGTCGGAGCGCAAGCCTTCAGCCGTTATAAGCGGCATTCATCTGCTCCTGATATGCGATGTTCTTGAAGGGCTCCATGCCGATGCGGCGATAGGTGTCGAGGAAGCGTTCGCCAGCGGTTCGTTCCTTGCGGTAGAGATCCACGACGCGTTCGACGGCGTCGGCGATCTCATGCTCGCCAAAGCCAGGGCCCATGATCTGGCCGATGGCCGCGTCTTCGGCGCCCGAGCCGCCCAGGAGCAGCTGGTAATATTCGACGCCCTTCTTGTCGACGCCCAGAATGCCGATATGGCCGGCATGGTGATGGCCGCAGGCATTGATGCAGCCGGAAATCTTGATCTTGAGTTCGCCGATATCATGCTGGCGCTCCAGATCGGCGAAGCGCTTGGCAATGGATTGCGCCACGGGAATGGAGCGGGCATTGGCAAGATCGCAATAGTCGAGCCCGGGGCAGGCGATGATGTCGGTGATCAAACCCGCATTGGGCGTGGCCAGATCCAGTTGCTGCAACCGCGCAAAGATCGCGGGCAGATCCTTTTGCCGGACATGCGGCAGGACCAGGTTTTGCTCATGACTGACGCGGATTTCCGCCATGGCGTATTCGTCCATCAGGTCGGCGAGGGCATCCATCTGCCCGGCACTGGCATCGCCCGGCACCTGACCGACGGCTTTGAGCGAAATCGTGGCGATGGCATAGCCCGGCGCGCGATGCGGATGGAGGTTGGTCTTTTTCCAATTCTCGAAATCAGCATCGCCCACGGGCATGGCATCGGATAGCGCTTCAAAGGCAGGCGGCGCGAAATAGGCGGCGATACGGGCCAGCTCTTCGGCGGGCAGTTGCAGGGTCCCCGCACGCTTGATCTCTTCGAATTCGCGGGTGACGCGGGCGCGCATCTCTTCCACGCCGATGGCGTTGATCAGGATCTTGATGCGCTGCTTGTGGATGTTGTCGCGCCGGCTGTCCTGGTTGTAGACGCGCAAAACCGCTTCCAGATAGGCGAGAATGTCTTCGCGCTCGACGAATTCGCTCATCACCTGGGCGAGATAGGGTGTGCGTCCCATGCCGCCGCCGGCCAGCACCTTGTAGCCGGCGCGGCCCTCCGCGTTGCGGACGATCTCCACGGCCATGTCGTGATAGAGCAGCGCAGCGCGGTCGTGCGTGCTTGCACCCACCGCGATCTTGAACTTGCGCGCCAGGAAAACGAATTCCGGATGCAGGCTGGACCATTGGCGGATGATTTCGGCCAAGGGGCGAGGATCTTCGA
>CAYWWT010000034.1:0-10603 GCA_964461855.1 uncultured Rhizobium sp.
TCCCGCGATGGTGCGGGTGCGCTCGCCGCTCGCCAATGTCGATGGCGCCGCCAATGGTATTCTGGTCGATGCAGGGCAGGCTGGCCCGTTCTTCTTTTCCGGGCGCGGCGCGGGCGAAGCCCCCACGGCATCGGCGGTGGTGGCGGATCTGGTGGAGGTCGCGCGTGGCGGCGACGGGCCCGTTTTCGGCCGTCCGGCCGCAGGTCTCGCCGCGCTGCCGCCGGCGGCGGATGCTGTGCCGACCCCCTGGTATCTGCGCTTCGAGGTGCTGGATCTGCCGGGCGTCCTGGCCGAGATCGCCGGCCATCTCTCGCAGTCCGGTGTTTCCATCGAAAGCATGATCCAGCGCGGCCGGGACCATGGCGCTCCGGTGGCCATTGTCATGATTACCCACGAAACGCCCCAAAGCGCGGTCGAGCGTGCCTTGAAGGCCATCGCCGCCTCGGACAAGGTTCGGGCACGGCCCTGCATGATTCCCATGGAGGCCGCATAAGCGGACGACCATAGTTAGAGAGGCCGCGTAAGCGGACGATCGGCGTTAAGAAAGAAACCAGGCCGTTCAAGCGGCTGTTACGCGGCAATGATATACGCCGCATCGGAATCCGGCCCTCCAAAAGGCCTCAGTTCGGGAGAGAAAATGACCCTCATTCGCCCCCCTTCGACCGTCCAGCCCCTGGACCGTGCCTTTGCGCTGGAAGCGGTGCGCGTGACCGAAGCGGCCGCCATTGCAGCGGCGGCGCAGATCGGGCGTGGCGACGAGCATGCTGCCGACCAGGCCGCGGTGGAAGCGATGCGGGCCGCGTTCAATGCGCTTCCCATCGACGGCACGGTGGTGATCGGCGAAGGCGAGCGCGACGAAGCGCCGATGCTCTTTATCGGAGAAAAAGTGGGGCAGGGCGGTCTTGCCGTCGATATCGCGCTGGACCCGCTGGAAGGCACCACGCTCACCGCCAAGGCGATGGCGAATGCGCTTGCGGTAATGGCGATGGCCGAACCCGGCACCATGCTGCATGCGCCGGACACCTATATGGACAAGATCGCCATCGGGGGCGGTTACAAGGAAGGCCTTATCGATCTCGATGCCGAGCCGGGCGACAACATCAATGCCTTGGCCAAAGCCAAGGGCGTCAAGCCGGATGAAATCTCGGTCTGCATCATGGACCGCCCACGCCATGAGGAATTGATCGCCAAGGTCCGCAAGGCCGGCGCTTCGGTGCGATTGATCACCGATGGCGACGTGGCGGGCGTGATCGCCACCACCGATCCGTCCACGGGCATCGATCTTTATATCGGCCAGGGCGGAGCGCCCGAAGGCGTGCTGGCGGCAGCGGCCTTGCGCTGCATCGGCGGCCAGATGCAGGCCCGGCTGATCTTCAAGAAGGATGACGAGAAGCGGCGCGCCGAGAAGATCGGCATCAAGGATTTCAATCGCAAATACGCGATGACCGACCTGGTCTCCGGCGATGTGGTGTTCTCGGCCACCGGCGTCACCGACGGCTCGATGCTGGCGGGCGTGCACCGCGATGGCGATTACGTCACGACCGAAAGCGTGGTGATGCGTTCCGCCACCGGCACGGTGCGCTGGATCAAGGCGCGTCATCGCCGCAACATTGGCTGAGGCTCTGACGCAGAGGCCGGAAGCGGCCTTTGGGGTCGCCCGCAGCTTTTCAGGGCGGCGCTGGCGGCTGGACACCGGCGATGAAGATGTTGCGCGCAAGCTGCGGCAGGATCTTGGCTTGTCACCGGTGCTGGCGGGTTTGCTGGCATCGCGCGGCGTCGCGCCCGATGAGGCGCTGGACTATCTCAATCCCACGCTGAAGAAATTTCTGCCGGACCCATCGATCCTGACCGATATGGATCTCGCGGTCGCGCGTGTGAAAACGGCGCTGGAAACGGGCGAACAGATCGCCGTGTTCGGCGATTATGACGTGGACGGTTCGGCTTCGACCGCGCTGGTGGCCGATTTCCTGACGGGGTTGGGAGCGCCGCCGCGGGTCTATATTCCCGACCGCATGACGGAGGGCTATGGGCCCTCCGCACCGGCGATGCGGTCCTTACGCGCCGAAGGCGCGGCTCTGGCGATCACGGTGGATTGCGGCGCCTCGGGCGGCGCGGCCTTCGAAGCGGCGCGAGAGGTCGGGCTCGATCTGGTCGTTCTCGACCATCATCGCGTCGAAACGCGGCCCGACGCGGTTGCGCATGTCAACCCGAACCAGCCCGCGGACAAGTCGGGGCTGACCTACCTTTGCGCCGCCGGCGTCACATTTCTGTTTTTGGTCGCGCTCAATCGGGCTTTGCGCGACAGCGGTTTTTATGCCGACCGTGATTTGCCGGAACCCGATCTGCGCACCCATCTCGATCTGGTCGGGCTCGCGACCGTTTGCGATGTGGTGCCGCTGAACGGCGTCAACCGCGCCTTTGTGCGCCAGGGACTGGGGCAGCTTTCCAAGCTGTCGCGCCCAGGCCTTGCAGCGCTGGCTGCGGTCGCCAAAGCGGCGCCGCCCTTCAGCTCCTATCATTTGGGCTTCGTTTTCGGGCCGCGCATCAATGCGGGCGGACGGGTTGGGCGGTCCACGCTCGGGTCGGATCTTCTGACGGCGGGCGAGGCGGAGGCGGCGCAGGATTTCGCGCGGCAACTCGACATGCACAATCGCGAACGCCAGGCAATCGAGAAACTGATCCTGGAGGAGGCCATCGCCTTCGCCGGGACCCAGGACAATGTCCCGTTTCTGCTGGTCTCCAATGACGGCTGGCATCCGGGCGTGGTCGGCATCGTGGCGGGGCGGCTGAAAGAGCGCTTTGCCAAGCCGTCTTTTGTCGCGGGCTTCGAAGGCGGCATGGGGCGCGGCTCGGCACGCTCCATTCCGGGCATCGATATCGGACGCATGGTGCGAGGCGCCAGCGAGCAGGGCCTGATCGAAGCCGGAGGCGGGCATGCCATGGCGGCCGGCTTCTCCCTGACACAAGAACAGCTTCCGGGCTTTCGGCGTTTCCTGGAAAACCAATTCTCCGGAACCGAAGCGGCCTATGAAGAAGCGGCGGGCCTGGTGCTGGATGGTGTGTCCTCGCCTGCGGCGGCGGGACGCAATCTGGTGTCCGAGATCGCTTTGGCCGGGCCCTATGGCGCGGGAAATCCGGAGCCTCTGCTGGTGTTTCCAGACGTCAAAGTCGCGTTCGCCGATATCGTGGGCGGAGCGCATGTGAAACTTCGCCTGACAGGCGGCGACGGCGCGCGGCTGGATGCCATCGCCTTCCGCGCCGCCGGCACGCCCTTGGGCGAAGGTCTCCTCAAATCGCGGGGCCGGGCAATCCATATCGCGGGCAAGCTCCGGACCGACGATTGGAATGGGCAAGCACGCGTTCAGTTACAAGTCGAGGATGCGGCGACAAGCGGTTGAGTTAACACTCGTATTGACCGTTCCGCGTCGCGTTGATTTTTGAAGTGGGAGCGATGGCGGGACTGCGACATCTCCGATGTGGCTGTGGGATCCCGATACCGGCGCTCCCTCGCACCCTTCGGGCGCTCGGCGGCACTCAGTTTTTCTAAAATCGCTTCACTCGCTAAGAAAAACTGGTGCGCCCTGGGGGAGTCGAACCCCCCTTGCAGGAATGAAAATCCTGAGTCCTAACCGATAGACGAAGGGCGCAGCCGGAGGCGGGCTATACCGGCCAAGGGGCGATATTGCAAGCGGGACCAGGGCCTTGGCCCTCAATAGGGTGGGGCTGCGCGGGCCCGCTGGGCTTTGGCCGCATCCGCCCACCAGGCGAGGTCGTCGGCGAGGCGGGGAAAGGCCTTTTCCAGATAGGCGCCGGAGGCCCCGGTCGGCCTGCCATCGGCGTCCAGCGCCTCCGCAAGGGGCCCCAGGGCGACGGTGCTGGAGATCACCACCATGCCCATTTCGGACAGGGTCCCATGCCAGGCATAATTGGCGCGGGCACCGCCGACACGCTGGGCCGAATAGCTGAGGATGGCGGCGGGACGCCAGAACCATTCCTCCAGAAAATGGTCGGTCAGGTTTTTAAGCCCGGGCTGCAGACCCCAATTATATTCTCCCGCTACAAAGATGAAGGCGTCGGCAGCGCGGATCTTGCGCGCCAGATCTTCCATCGCGGCGGGCGCTGTGCCGGGCGCGTGTTCCTTGTACATGCGGTCCAGCATGGGCAGGCCGACCGCCTTGGCATCGATCAGTTCCACATCCTCGCCGCGTGCGGTGAGGGCGGCGGCGGTGAAATTCGCCAGCCGGATGCCGACCCGGTCTCTGCGATAGGAGCCGTAAAATACCAGGATGCGGCGCGCCATAATTTCTCCTTGGAACGCGGATTATTCGAAAATCACCGGCCTGCCGCAATGGCGCGACGACCGGCTGGCGGGATAATCTCGAAGTCCGATGCCTGAGTTTGCGAAAACGATGCCGCGCCTGCTGATCCTTGCGATGCTGGTTCTGTCCGGCTGCGTTTCGCCGCAGAAGGTCGAAAAGGCGCGCGCCGACTATGCGACCTTCAATCAGCAGCGCCAGCAGCGGGCCGTCCAGGAACGCTGTGTGGATGGAGGCGCCATGCCGGGAACGACGGCGTCGTTGGCGTGCCGGATGGGCCTGGACGCGCCGCCCTCTGCCACGCCGCGCTAGGGTTTGGCGCCTGGCGCCGCGCGTACCGGCAAGGGAATATTGCAGGCATCGATGGCGCCTGCGGCGCGCACGAACCAGTCATTGTGGCGGTTGCGACGGGCCTCGACATAGGCTTTGAACGACGTGCTATCGGTCTTCAGCGCTTCCAGCTTCAGCCGGTCTTTGGAGGGGACCTCCGATGCCAGGCGGATGGCGTGGATTTTCGTATAGTCGGCTGGCGATTGATAGAACCCCATATAGGCGCCCTGCGCGTTGCCGCCGCGCGGCAGGGCCGAGAGCAGATCCATGCCCTGCACGACGCGGCCGACCACGGTGATGTTGCGGTCGAGCTGGCGCGGCGCCTGACCGGTCACGGCATAGAGCTCCACGCCCGAACCCGAATCCGCCGCATTGTCGCGGCCGGCGCCGACCGATCCATAGCAATGCAGCAGCCATTCCGATTTGCCGTCGCTGCCGGCAGCAAAATCACCATCGAAGCCGGTCTGCGGCGCATAAGTGTCGTGATCAGGCAGGCGGACGAGTGAGGCGGATACGGGACGCTCGAATTCGACAAAGCCCTTCCGCTTGGCCTGTGACGCCTTCTTTACTTTGTCTTCCTGCGACCATTGTACGACGTAATTGTCCTGCGAACGGACGATGGCGCTGTCGTCGAAATATTTGCTCCGCACCAGCGTCTTGATGTTGGCGATGGTTTTGGGCGCGAAACCCGGCGCCAGCAGGATGACGACACGGCCTTTGGGCAAATCCATATAGAGCGTGTCGGCGGGATCGAGCGCCCGCCAGTCCGTCGCAGGCGCCGCCGCCAGAATCTGCTCCGGTGTCTGAGAGGGCGCAGCCGCGGCCAAGCCCGGTGTCAGAACTGCCAGCGCCGCGAGCCAGGGGAGGCGGCGCATCTTCAATAGCCGATGGCGGCGCCGGCCTCGACGCGGCCGTCATTGGCCCCGTAAAGCATCCGCTTGCCGTTCTTGGAGCCGATCACGATGCCCTCGGCTTCGCCCCAGGGTACATCATCCTCGAATTTGTGGCCCATGGCGCTGAGCTCCTTGCGCACCTGCGGCGTCAGCGCCCCCTTTTCGACATAGACCACGTCCGGCATCCATTGATGATGGATGCGGGGATAGTTGATCGCCTGCTGAATGTTCATCTTGTGGTCGATGACGTTCAGCATGGCTTCCAAGGTGATGGTGATGATGCGCGAGCCGTCGGGGCTGCCGATCACCATGAATATCTTGCCGTCCTTGGTGACGATGGACGGGCTCATCGACGACAGTGGCCGCTTGCCCGGCGCGATGGCGTTGTTGCGGCCCTGGACCAGGCCGAACAGGTTCGGCGCGCCCACCTTGGAGGTGAAATCGTCCATCTCGTCATTCAGGAAGAAGCCGGTGTCGCCCGCGATCACATTGGCGCCGAAATTGTTGTTGATCGTATAGGTTACCGAGACGGCGTTGCCGTCCTTGTCCACCACCGAATAATGCGTGGTCTGATTGTTCTCATGCAACATCTCGCCGGTCCGGATCGTCGCCGACGGTGTCGCTTTGCTGGGGTCGATCTTGGCGCGGATATCGGCGGCATGTTTGGCCGACAGCAGCTTGTCGAGCGGATTCTTCACAAAGGCGGGATCGCCCAGCGAAAAATTGCGATCGACATAGGCCCGCCGCATCGCTTCCACCATCAGGTGCACGCTCTTGGTGGAATGCGGCTCCATCTTGTCCATCGGATAGGCCGACAGGATGTTCATGATCTCGCAGACGATGGTGCCTCCGGAAGAAGGCGGCGGCGAGGAAATGATATGATAGCCGCGATAGGAGCAGTTGATGGGCTTGGTCTCTTCCACCGTGTAATCGGCGAAATCCTTCATGGTGAGAAGGCCGCCATTGGCTTTTGAAGCGGCCACCACGCGTTGGGCGATGTCACCCTTATAGAAGGCGTCCGGTCCGCCGGTTGAGATTTTGCGCAAGGTGGCGCCGAGCTGTTTCTGCACCTGCCTTTCTCCGACCTTCCAGGGCTGGCCCTTGTTCAGGAAGATGGCCGCGACATTGGGCTGTTTGCGGAAATACTGGGTGCCCCATTCCAGCAGGTCGACATCGCCTCGCTTCAATATGAAACCATCTTCCGCCAGCTTGATTGCGGGCGCGATCAATTGTTCGCGCTTCATGGTACCGTATTCGTCCAGCATCTTCTGGAATCCCATGACCGAGCCCGGCACGCCCACCGCCTTGTGGCCGAACAGGCTGAGATTGGGAATCACATTGCCTTTGGCGTCCTGGTACATCTTTTCCGTGGCGGCGCCGGGCGCCTTCTCGCGGAAATCGATGAACGTGTCCTTGCCGTTGGCAAGATGAATGGTGGCGAAGCCGCCGCCGCCGATATTGCCGCAGCAGGGATGAGTCACCGCCAGCGCATAACCGACCGCGACCGCAGCATCGATGGCGTTGCCGCCCGCCTTCAACACATCGGCGCCGACCTGGCTGGCGTAATGTTGAGAGCTGACCACCATGCCATTTTGCGCTTCAACTGGGGGCGGCGTTACCGTCGGCGGTGCGATGCCCGCATTGTCGGCCCATGTGAGCGTTGGCGTCAGAAAAAAGCTGGTGCTGATCAACACGCTCAGAAAACGGCGCATGAATATCCCCTTGAAGGCTTCGAGCCCGGCAGCAAGCCTATCGTCCGGGTTGGCTGAAAGAAAGTGGGCGACACGGCCGTAAGGACCATGCCGCCCATGCATATTGCGACTGCCCTGTGCCTCAGTTGCCGATCGCGGCTCCTGCTGTGGCGCGGCTGTCATTGGCGCCATAAAGCACGCGCTTGCCGTTCTTGGCGCCGATGATGATCGCTTCATCCGATCCCCAGGAGCGGTTCTCGGTAAAGTGGTAGCCCGCGCTTTCCAATTCCTTGCGGACTTCGGGCGTCAGCGCATTCTCTTCGATATAGACCGTGTCGGGCATCCATTGGTGATGGATGCGCGGCGTGTCCACTGCGGCTTGCACATCCATCTTGTGGTCGATCACGTTCAGGATGGACTCCAAGGTGATCGTGATGATGCGCGAGCCGCCCGGGCTTCCGGTCACCATGAAGATCTTGCCATTCTTGGTGATGATGGTCGGGCTCATGGAGGAGAGCGGCCGCTTGCCGGGCTGGATGGCGTTGTTCTTGCCCTGGATCAGGCCGAACAAATTGGGCGCGCCCACCTTGGAGGTGAAATCGTCCATTTCGTTGTTGAGGAAGAAGCCGGTATCGCCCGCGATCACGCCGGCGCCAAAGCCGCCATTGATCGTATAGGTGACGGAAACGGCATTGCCGTCCTTGTCCACCACCGAATAGTGCGTGGTCTGTTCGCTTTCATGCGGCACGACGCCGATCTTCACTTCCGATGAGGGCGTCGCCTTCACCGGGTCGATCTTGGCGCGGATGGCGGCGGCATGCTTTTCCGACAGGATCTTGTCCAGCGGGTTCTTCACGAAGGCGGGATCGCCCAGCGAGAAATTGCGATCGACATAGGCATGCCGCATCGCTTCCACCATCAGATGTACGCTCTTGGCGGAATGGACCGGCATCTTGTCCATCGGATAGCCCGACAAGATGTTGAGGATTTCGCACATGGAGGCGCCGCCGGACGAGGGCGGCGGCGAGGAGATGATGCGATAGCCGCGATAATTGCAGTAGAGCGGCGCGCTCTCCGTTACCGTGTAATCCGCGAAGTCCTTCATGGTGAGAAGACCGCCATTGGCCTTGGAGGCGGCGACGACGCGCTCGGCGATATTGCCCTTGTAGAAGACATCCGGGCCTTGCGCAGAGACTTGCTTCAAGGTCGCGGCGAGTTCCTTTTGCACAAGCCGGTCGCCGACTTTCCAGGGTTTGCCATTGTCGAGAAAGATCGCCGCGACATTGGGCTGCTTGGCGAAAGAGTCGGTGGCGAAGCCGTAAGTGCGCACGTCGCCTTCCTGCAGGATATAGCCTTCTTCCGCCAGCTTGATCGCAGGCGCCATCACCTGGGCGCGCTTCATGGTGCCGTATTCGTCCAGCATCTTCTGGAAGCCCATGACAGAGCCGGGAACACCGACGGCCTTGTAACCGTGCAGCGAAAGCCCTGGGATCACGTCGCCCTTGGAGTCGAGATACATATCTTCGCTGGCAGCAGCTGGTGCCTTTTCGCGAAAGTTGATGAAGGTGTCCTTGCCGTTGGCGAGATGGATGGTGGCGAACCCGCCGCCGCCGATATTGCCGCAACAGGGATGGGTCACTGCCAGCGCATAGCCAACCGCGACCGCGGCATCGATGGCGTTGCCGCCCGCCGCGAGGATGTCCGCGCCCGCTTTGGAGGCGTCGCGCTGGGAACTCACGGCCATGCCGTGTTCGGCTTCGACCGGCGGCTTGAATTGCTGCGAGACCTTGGCGCCGTTGAACTCCGAAACCCGGGCATCGCCCGTGGGCTGCGCGATGCTCAGCGTCGGCGTGAGAAGGAAGGACAGGCTGGTTAACGTGCTTAAAAGGCGGCGCATCGGCATTTCCCCTCGCATTTCTTATGTTCCCGCGAATCTACCCGCCGCCCCTGTGGAATGCCAGCACCGGCCCGCAAGGCTGCCGTGTCAATTTGCCTACTGGCGGCTGGCGGGACCGGGCCCCTAGGAGGGCGTTTTTCCACGGGAATCAAAGCCATGCGTATCGACAAAATCGCCACGGGGCGCAACGCGCCGGATGACGTCAACGTCATCGTCGAAGTGCCGGTGGGCGGCGAGCCGATCAAGTACGAGCTCGACAAGGAGGCCGGCACGCTGATCGTGGACCGTTTTCTCTATACTTCGATGCGCTATCCGGGAAATTACGGTTTCATTCCCCACACCCTGTCGGGCGATGGCGATCCGGTGGACGTGCTGATCGCCAACAGCCGCGCCATCGCGCCGGGAGCCGTGATCAGCGTGCGCCCGGTCGGTGTGCTGCTGATGGAAGACAATGCCGGGATGGACGAGAAGATCGTCGCCGTTCCGTCGCAACACATCAGCCAGCGTTTCGACGGCATCTCCAATTACAGCGACCTGCCGGAGATCACGATCCGTCAGATCGAACATTTCTTCGCCCATTATAAGGACCTGGAGCCGGGCAAATGGGTCAAGATCGTGCGCTGGGGTGATGCCGATGAAGCCCGCAAGTTGATCCTCGAAGGCGTGGCGCGGGCGAAAGCCTGAGAGCACGGCCTCCAGACTGCGCAGCCTGATCCCGCATTCCCAATCCGCCGCGGACGTGGCAGATTCCCGCCGCTATCGATACGGGGGTTTGCATGATCAGGAAGGATTGGATGATCGGCCTTTCAGCCGCCATGCTGTTTTTCGCATCCGGCGCGGCTTTGGCCGGTCACGGCAAGGCTGGATTGTGGAACGTCTCCACCACCATGGGCATGGCCAATGTTCAGATTCCACCCGAGGCGCTGGCGCGGATGAAGGCGATGGGAATGAACATGCCCATGGGCCAGACCTTCACATCGCAGATCTGTATGACCCAGGCGGAAGTGGACGCCGATGCGCCGCCGCCGGTGAGCCGCAAGGAATCCGGTTGCACCAACAAAATCACCAGCCAGACGGCGTCGTCGATGACGGCGCAGATGGTCTGCAATGGCGATATGAAGGGCACCGGCCAAATGCAGATCCGCTATAGCGGCGCCGAACATTATGCGGGTTCCTACAACTTCAAGGGCAACGTGAACGGCCATCCCGCCGACATGAATTCCAATTTCAAGGGCGATTGGGTCAAGGCGGATTGCGGCGCGGTCAAACCCTATAGGCCGAAATAGGACGACGCTTGCAGATCGCCGATCCCGATATCGCCGAACTGGCGGCTCTTCCGCGCAATGCCCGCCGCGCGGTGGTTTTCACCGGCGCCGGTATCTCCACGGAATCCGGCATCCCCGATTTCCGCTCGCCCGGCGGCATCTGGACCAAGATGATGCCGGTGCAGTTTCAGGATTATGTCGCCGATCCGGA
>CAYWWT010000034.1:10703-17585 GCA_964461855.1 uncultured Rhizobium sp.
ATGGCCAAGCGGGCAGGGGCGAAATTCGCCATCCTCAACCGCGAAGAAACCGAGCAAGACCCCTATGCGGACTTGGTTTTGCACCGGGAAATCGGGCCAACTTTGACCGAGGCCGTTCAGGCTTTATAAGCGGGTCATGTCTTCCTATATCCCTGGTCACCGCCAGACGGAGATTCGCCCCTTGCATCCGGAGTTCACCTTGCGCCGCGCCGATGAAGAAACCGAAGAACAGGACGACGAGAAGGCGAAGACGCCCGATCCGCAATCCTCTGAGATCGCCAAGGCGCTCTATAAGTCCCGCACCGTGCTGATCTTCGGTGAAGTGGACATGAAGATGGCCGAGCGTGTGAGCGCGCAGTTGCTGGCCTATGCCGAAAGCGAAGGCGATATCCGCGTCATCGTCAATTCGCCGGGCGGCCATGTCGAATCGGGCGACACCATTCACGACATGATCCGGTTCGTCGGAAACCGGGTGAAGATGATCGGCACCGGCTGGGTCGCCAGCGCGGGCGCGCATATCTATCTCGGCGCCAAGCGCGAGAACCGTTATTGCCTGCCGTTCACCCGCTTCCTGTTGCATCAGCCCCTGGGCGGCGTGCGCGGCCAGGCGTCCGACATCACCATCGAGGCCGAAGAGATCCTCAAGATGCGTGCCCGCCTGATCAAGGAGATCGCGGTGGAAACCGGACAGCCCTATGAGAAGGTCGTGGCCGATACCGAGCGCAATTTCTGGATGGGCGCCGAAGAGGCCCAGAAATACGGCCTGGTCAACAAGATCATCAGCAACGCCAGCGAGATCTAGGCCGGGCGTTCGTCGTTTGCGGGCGCGCTTGCATTATCGAGCGCGTCCAAAGCGGCCTTGAACGGCAGCAAAACGCAGACGTGCCGGCCCTTATGACCGGCGACGCCGTCAAAGACGCCATAGGCGGAAAAGGGTGGGGGCGGAACGTCGCTCCCTTGCAGCATTGCGGCGACACTTTCTGCCAGGGCCTGGAGCTTTGTCCGGTCCAGCCCACCCGCATGCGCGCCCAGGATCGCGGCCGACGCCTGGGTCAGGACGCAAGCTTGGGTCTGATGCGCCAATTGTGTGATCCGGCCATCCGTCAACCGGATTTCTATCGTCACCTTGTCGCCGCAAGCCGGATTGTGCGCCGTGGCCGCGCCATCGGCCTGCAGGAGCCGGCCGGAGCCGGTGGCGTCTGCCGCCAGGCGCAGTAGTTCCTTTCGGTACAGCGGGTCGCTCATGGGTCTGTCCTTGCCCGATAGGCCGACAGAGCGTCCTGGGTGTCGATATCTATGAGCGGCGCGTCGGAGCTGGCCTCAATTTCGCAGACCAGGGTGGCATAAGGGGCGAGCAGGGCGCGGGCACCCGTATCGCCCGACAATTCCCGGATCTCGGAAAAGAAGCGGCGGCCCCAGAGGACCGGATTGCCGCGCCGCCCGCCATGAACCGGGACGATGATGGCGCGGTCCTGTTCGGGATCGAAAGCGGCGATCAGTCGGTCGAGTAGATGGGAATCCACCGCCGGCATGTCTCCCAAAAGTATCAAAGCCCCATCGCACTCCTCCGGAAGTGCGTTAAGACCTGAGATGAGAGATGTGCTCAAACCTTTTGAATAATCAGGATTATCGCGGAAGGTGATCGGCAACCCTTCCAGCGCCATGGTGATCTGCTCCTTTTCATTGCCGGTGACGACAACGACATCCGAGGCCGCGCTCTTCAGGGCCGCTTCCACCGCATGCCGCACCATGGGCCGGCCATCCAGCGGCTGGGTCAGCTTGTTGGCATTCAGGCTCGCTGCCCGCATGCGCGAGGAATGGCCGGCAGCCAGCACGATGGCGCCGATGCGGGGCAAACGCGGGAGCACGGGACCTGCTCCGTCACGGGGATGGGGGCGGACAGGGCTATCGGCCAGGAGCCCCCCCAGGCCCATCGCGGCGATCTCAGGCCGTCCCACGGGCAAACCCGCCAGGACGCGCCAAAGGACGAAATCGAATCCGTTCAATTTGGGCGAGCGGGCGCAGCCCGGAAGCCCGATCACGGTCCGCGCCTTCAAGGATCCTGCCATCAGAAGATTGCCGGGATCGACCGGCATGCCGAGAACCGCGACATGGCCGCCCGCGCGCTCCAAAGCCGCCGGCAGGACATCGCGCCGGTCGGCGATGGCGCTGGCGCCGAAGAGCAGGATGGGATCGGCACCCGCCGCGGCGGCTTCGGTGATCGCATCGGCTACCGCACCGATGTGATGCGGCACTCGGCGTTCGAACGCGATGGTCGAACCCAGCGGTTTCAACCGCGCCTCCAATGCATCCCGGTTTTTCTCCAGCAGCGCGGGTTTCTTGCCCGGCAGGTGGGTCGAGATCAGGGCGGCCCGGCGGGGCAGGAACGGCGCCACCCGGATGGCGGGCGATGCCGTCAGTATTTTCTCTGCTGCCGCCACACTGGTTTCACGCGCTGCAAACGGAATGATCTTGATGGTCGCGAGCATCTGGCCATCCGCCACTTTGGCGAAGGGCGGCAGGGTTGCGATGGTGATGGCTTCATCCAGGCCGTTGGCGATGTCGATGGCCTCCGGCGCAATCAGCGCCAATCCTGGCGCCTGGGCATAAAGATTGGCGCGGCCGGTGAAAGCTGCGCCCACGCGCACAGTCCCGTCATCTGCCGCGGCTGCGCGCGCGACCCGCCCCGCCGCTTCATCTTCCGGAATGTCCCCGGGCTCCGCCCAGGCGATCGTGACGTCGGCTATGCCGGCGTCCTGCAACGCCTTCACGTCTTCCGCCGAAAGCGTGCGCCCTTTGCGAAAAGAGAGTGTTCCCTGGCGCACACCATGGGCGAGGATCGCGCCAGCGGCACCGGCGACAGGAAAATTTCCGAACTGCATGGCGTGGATAGTAAGGCCTCTAGGCGCGCATCGCCATGCGCGGCAAGTGCATGCGAGCCCTGAGGCCGCCGCCCCGGCGGTTTTCCAGAACGATGGCGCCGCCATGCCCCTCCGCGATGGCCTTGGCGAGGGTCAGGCCCAGGCCGGTGCCTCCGGTGGCGGCATTGCGCGAGCCTTCCAGCCGCACGAAGGGCTCGAACACCCGGATATGTTCGTCTTCGGGAATTCCGGGACCTTCGTCCTCGATCACGATGTCGTAGCCGTCGCTGTTGCTGGCGATCTGCACGTCGGCCCGGGCGCCATAGGCCACCGCGTTCTCCACCAGATTGCGCACGGCGCGGCGGATCTCGTTGGGACGGCAACTGACAGGCGCGGGCGAATGAATTTGATACGTCACGGGCTCGCCCAGATCGTCCAGGTCGGCGCAGAGACTTTCCACCAGGGCGGAAAGATCGACACTGCGCTTGCCCTCGGCGCCGGCACCGCGCGCGGCGGCCAGAACCTGTTCCGTCAGGGCCTGCAATTCATCGAGATTGCGCTGCAGCCGCTCGCGCAATTCCTCATCTTCGACGAATTCCAGATTGATGCGCATGGCCGTGATAGGGGTGCGCAGATCGTGGCCGACCGCCGAGAGCAGATGACGCTGGCTCTCTAGGGTGCGGGTGACCTTCTCCGTCATATGGTTGAAGGCGATCGCGGCGTTGCGAACATCGTCGGGGCCGTTCTCGGCGATGCGAGGCGCGCTGCCGCCTCTGGCCACCAAGGACGCGGCGGCGGTGAGATCGGAAAGCGGGCGCACCACGCGCCTGGCCACCAGGGCCGCGCCGGCCGAGGTGACCAGAGTGGCCACTGTCGCGGCGACGATCATTTCGATCGGCCAGGCGGGCTTGGAGCGCAGGAACACCATCGAGATCGAATTTTTGGCGTCGAGCGGAATAACCAGCCGCATCGCGTCATTATTCTCATAGCTATGAGCCGGCAGGAGATAGGAGGGGATTTCGCTCAACTGCTCGCGCACCAGCACGGTCGCCCGCCCGACGCGCGCCTGGGGCGGCAGGGACGCGGAGAGGCGCTGGGCGAGGCGTTGGCCTTCCTCGCTCATGGGCCGGGTGATTTCATCGCCGGGGCGCAGTTCGGTGAATTGCCACAAATGGGGTGAATTCATCGACCGCATCACCGCGCCGCGCGCATCAGGCGGAATGGCGATGAGAGTGGCGGCGACGGCGGCGGCGCGGTCGAGAACCCGCTCGTTCAGCGCGGTTTCCTTTTGCCGTTCGTTGCCTTGCTCGAACCACCAGGCCACGGCGAAGTTGGAGATCACCACAGCCGCCGCGGTCACCGCGATCAGCTGCACCGCCAGGGTGCGGGGCCAGATTTTCAATTTCATCTTCACGCTGCTTCGGGCTCCATCGCGAAGATATAGCCGCCGCCCCAGACTGTCTTGATGTAGCGCGGATTTTTCGGGTCGGGCTCGATCTTTTTTCTCAGGCGGCTGACATGATTATCGATCGAGCGGTCGAACAGGTCGGCGTCCCGCCCTTTGGTGAGATCGAGCAGCTGGTTGCGGGTCAGCGCGATCTTGGGCCGTTCCAGCAACGCGGTCAGGAGCCGGAATTCGCCGGACGAAAGCGGCAGCGCCACCCCGTCGGGACCGATCAGCTCACGCTGCCCGGTGTCGAGCGTCCAGTCGCCGAAACGAATGCGTTCGGCTCCCGGCGGTTTCTGCCGCGGCGGCAGCGCCTGGGTACGGCGCAGGACCGCAGTGACACGCGCGATCAACTCGCGCGGCGAGAAGGGCTTGGCGATATAATCGTCGGCGCCCATTTCCAGGCCGATGATGCGGTCGACTTCCTCGCCCCGGGCGGTGAGGAGGATCACCGGAATCTGAGACGTTTCGCGGATGGAGCGGCACAGGCTAAGGCCGTCCTCGCCCGGCATCATGATGTCCAACACCAGAAGATCGATCGCCGCGCCCTTCAGCACTTTGCGGGCACTGGCCGAATCCGGCGCCGTGGTGGCGCGATAGCCATGTTCGCGCAGGTAACGCGCCAAGGGTTCACGAATATCGCGGGCATCCTCCACCAGGAGGATATGGGGTTTGGTTTCGTCTTTGATCATGGACCGCAATTTTGTCGTCACCGCACGCCCTCGCGCAATCAGGATTTGTCGCAAACCCTGTCAGGCGCGCAGAGTCTCGGTTATTTGCGCCAAAATCGAAAGCGCTATTTCGGCAGGGCTGCGGGCGCCGATGGCCAGGCCGACCGGCCCGCGAATTCGGGCCAGCGCGTCTTGGGAAAACCCGCGTCCGGCCAGCCTTTCCAGCCGTGCTGCATGGGTCTTTTTGGAGCCCAGCGCGCCGATATAGAAGGCGGGCGAGCGCAGGCCCGCTTCCAGAGCGGGATCGTCGATTTTGGGGTCGTGCGCCAGCACCACCAAGGCGGTCCGCGTGCCGGGCGGGCTGCTCGCGAAAAACGCGTCCGGCCAATCGGCGTGAAGTGTCACGCCGGGAAAGCGTTCCGCAGTGGCAAAGGCGGTGCGCGGATCGATCACGCGCACACCGTAACCCGCCAGCTTGGCCATGGCGGCGAGCGGCTGGGCGATGTGGACCGCGCCGACCAAAGCCAGCTCAAGCGGTGGATTGTGAACCTCCAGGAACCAGGTGCGCCCATCCAGTTCGATCTCTTCGCTGGTATCGGCGGCGGCGGCTTTGCGTGCCGCCTGGCCGAGCGGCGTATCGTCCTTGTGCGGATCGATCAGCCGTTCCTCGCCGCTGGCAAGGTCCAGGGCGCGCACCCAGGGGCGCGAGGCGTCCCGCACCAAAGTCTCCAACATACTTCGCTTCATGCCGTAATGGCCTCGACCCGGATGCGGATGCGCCCGCCGCACGCAAGCCCTACCTCCCAGGCCTGCGCGTCCGTCACCCCGAATTCCAGATCGCGGCTTTTCCCGTCGGCAATGCTGCTCAGCGACGCCTCGATCACCGCGGTCTCGACACATCCGCCCGATACCGATCCGAGAAACGCGCCGTCTTCGCGCACGGCAATCTGACTTCCTGCGGCGCGCGGAGCCGAACCCCAGGTTCGGATCACTGTCGCCAGCGCGACTTTATGTCCGGCGTCCAGCCACTGGGCCGCGATCTGCAATTCTTCGCTCATCGCCCAAGTTTCCGCCGCGCAGAGACAAAGCACAAGCGTTCAGAAATTATTTGCGAACCTACGCGTCATCCCGCTGCCTGCAATTATCGCGCGCGAGGATGCAACTGCTGATTTCAAAAGCGCGCAAAAATATTCCTGCCATGGCATTATAAATCGAGTTACGAATCCGATTGTTTATGGCAGGTTCGGGCAAGAATAAGAACGGTGGAGGTCTTGATGGAGTGCGGTGCGGAGCCGTCCTCATCCGATGCGCGGAAAACGTGCGCGCAGGAAGGCTCCACCCAGATCCGCGGCCAGGTGAAGTGGTTCGATTACGCCAAGGGTTACGGCTTCATCACGCCGGATGATGGGGCGGGCGATGTTCTTCTGCATCAGGCCTGTGTGCGGCAATCGGGGTTCAAGACGGTCAAGGAGGGCGCCACAGTAACCTGTGAAGTGGTGGCGGGACCTCGTGGGCTGCAGGCGAGCAGGCTGATCTCCCTCGACAATTCGACGGCACAGGCCATGCCGGCTCCCGGCCAGGGCGCGCGCCTCGCCACCGAAGCCCAGGGCGGCTGGCATGCCGGAACGGTCAAATGGTTCAACCGCGCCAAAGGCTATGGCTTCCTGTCGCAAGGACCAAACACCGGGGACATTTTTGTTCATATGGAAACGCTGCGCGCCGCGGGTATTGCGGAACTGCGGGAAGGGCAGACCGTCCGGTTTCGGGTCGGCAGCGGACCAAAAGGGGTTTTGGCGGCCGAAATCGACGTGCTGGATTAACGGTCCGGTTCAAGAAAAATTGGCGACCCCGGTTGGATTCGAACCAACGACCACCGGCTTAGAAGGCAGGTGCTCTATCCAGC
>CAYWWT010000035.1:0-17452 GCA_964461855.1 uncultured Rhizobium sp.
AGATGCGGGTCCAGCACCAGCGCGCGGCGATAGAGTTTCAGCGCGCCATTCTTGTCGCCGTAATCCTCCATCATCTCCGCCAATTCGGCCATGGCGGTGAAGTGGCGCGGATTGGCCGTGATCGCGCGTTCCAGCGAAACCATTGCGCCGGCATCGTCGCTCGCCGCCTGCTGCATGCGTGCGCGCAGGCGCCAGCCTTCGGCATAGCCGGGCGCGATACGGGTCACCGCATCCACCAGCTTGCGCGCGGTACCATGATCGGCCTGGCCCAGCGCCGCGCTGGCCCGTGTCATCAGAAGATCGACGCTGGCGCTGCCGGAGACGTGAAACAGATCGTTGAGCTTGGTCTCGATGGGTTTGGCGGTTTGGGCCGAATCCGCCTTTTTGAGTTCGGCGAACAGCTTGTCCATTTCGCTGGGCTGGGCGGCCAGCGCCAGCGATGGCATCAATGCCAGGAGTGCGATGAAGGCGTGCTTTCGCATGAGGGCAAGCTTAATCTGCCCCCGGCGTTTCTGTCACGAAACAGGATTAGCCCTGACGGGCCTTGAAGCGCGGGTTCTTCTTGTTGATGACGTAGGTCCGGCCCTTGCGGCGGATGACGCGGCAGTCCTTGTCACGCTTCTTGAGCGACCGGAGGGAATTGCGAACCTTCATGACACTGCCTTTTGACGTCGTTCAGGCAGCTTGGGCCACCCGCAAAGAGGCGCGGAAGCTATGCGCGCGGCCAAACCCTGTCAACCGCGCAAAAATCCTGGATTTCCGCCAAAAACCGGGGGAATCGGTGCTAAAAAGACCGATGCACAGCCTGACCCGCCTTTTTGCCGCTGCCAGCCTGACGATTCTGGCTGCCTGCGCGGGAAAATCTCCGCCCGTCCCGGTCCCGGCCGCCCCGCCTGCCGCTGCCCGTCCCCCCGCCCAGCCAGCGTCCCCACCGGCCCCCGCTGTCGATCAGAAGTTCCAGGCCTTCCTCCACGATTTCCGGGCCGAGGCCGCCGCCAAAGGGGTCACGGACGCGACCTACGACAAGGCCATGACCGGCATTGCGCCGCTCACCACCCTCGGCACCATCATCGCCGAGCAGCCGGAATTCGTCCGCCCGGTCTGGGCCTATCTCGACAGCGCGGTGTCGCAGCGGCGCATCAATGACGCCAAGCGTCTTCTGGCCCAGAACGCCGATCTGCTCGCAAGCCTCGAAGCCCGTTTCGGCGTGCCGCGCGAAATCCTGGTCGCGGTCTGGGGCATGGAAACCGATTATGGCCGCGACACCGGCAGCTACAATATCTTCGCTTCGCTCGCCACCCAGGCCTATGACGGATCGCGGCAGGCTTTTGCCCGCCGCGAACTGATCGCGGCCCTGCTTCTGCTGCAGCAGAACGATTATGCGCCATCCGAAATGGTGTCGTCCTGGGCCGGCGCCTTCGGCCAGACCCAGTTCATGCCCACCACCTTTTTCAAATATGCCACCGATGGCGATGGCGATGGCCGCATCGATCTGTGGCGCTCCACCCCTGATGCCCTGGCCTCGACCGCGCTTTTGTTTCAGCGCGAAGGCTGGGACCCCGCCAAGCCCTGGGGTTACGAAGTCGTGCTGCCCAAGGATTTCGCCTACCAGGACGCCGATCTCGGCATTCAGAAGCCTTTGTCGGAATGGGCGGCGCGCGGCGTGACGCCCATAGCCGGCGGTGTGCTGCCACAAGGCGATGACATGGCCGCGCTGTATCTGCCCGCGGGCGCGAGCGGCCCCGCCATTCTCACCCTGAACAATTTCCACATGATCATGAAATACAACAATGCCGGAAGTTATGCGCTGGCCGTGGCCTTGCTGGCGGACCGCATGATGGATCGTCCCGGCATCGTTGCAGTCTGGCCGCGCAGCGAAAAACTGTTGTCGCGTGCCGAACGGATTCGCTTCCAGACCGATCTCACCGCTCTGGGCTATGACGCCGGAGAGGCCGACGGATTGCTGGGCCGCAAAAGCCGCGCCGCGCTGCGCGAGTATCAGGTCGCGCACGGCATGGTGGCGGATGCCTATCCCACCCAGGCGATGCTGACGGCATTGGACACCGATCTTGCCAAAGCGAATTAATCCGGCCCCAGTCCGGGACAATCGACGCGGCCGGCGACTTCGCCGCTTCCCGGCGTGAAGAGGCATTGGCCCTTGGCATTGCCCTGCGCGTCGTAAAGATCGATCGTCCAGCGCCCTTCGCCGCGCACCAGCATCAAGAAGCCGAAGCCCCCGACCGAGAGGCCGTCCTTCACGCTGACGCCCGACTGGCCCTGGAAGATCGCGCCCTTCAGATCGGCAGGCGTGACATGAAGGCTATCGCCGCCATTGCCCGCCACGATCTGCGGCGGAATCTTGCCGGTGTAATTGATCGCTTCGAAGGTATGGATATGCCCCGACAGCATCAGTGCGACATTGGGCGGGATCGGAGATTTGCTCGCCGCCGCAATGATGGTGGCGTTGCCGCCAATGGGAATATTGAGCGGACCGGAGATCGCTGCCCAGATCGGCCGGTGACCGGTATACCAGATGGGCGCGGGCGCAGCCGCCAGATCTTCGAATTCCTTTTGATAGATCGGGACGAGCTTGTCGTCGACGCTGGTGTCCGGCGCATCGGCATTGTCCATCACCGCCAAATTCACGCCGCCCAGCGACACGAGATAAGGCGCCAGATGCGGATCGCAGGGCGCCGAGGGATCGAAAGCGCCCGGTCCCAGCAAGCGGAGAAACCCGAGGCCCGCACGTTGGCAGGCTTCATGATTGCCGCGCAGGATCACCCAGGGCGCCGCCGCCATCAGCGGCGCGGCGGGCGCAAAGAAATCCGCCTGCCAGCTCGGCCAATTGTCGCCCGAGGGCGAACCCTCGCAGCCTGTGTTGCCCGGCGGACATGGCTCTTCGCGATAGAGATAGTCGCCGACATGCAGGACCAGATCGGGTTTGAGTTTTGCCGCCGCCAAGGCGAGCGACGGAAAGGGCCACGCCGCGGGATCGTTGCAGGCCTGGGGCGCGCCATCCTTGATGCGGCATCCGGTATCGCCCACCACCAGAATGCGGTTTGGCGCTGCGACCGGAAGCGGCAAAGGCGCACCCGCAATGGAAAGCGCATGCGCATCGGCAGGAACCGGCGCCGCGCAGGTCAGCGGAAAGGCGCCATTGTCGGGCGCACGAACCGCCATCGGGCTCTCGCCTTTGTCGCTCGTT
The DNA here is from genome assembly GCA_964461855.1 of uncultured Rhizobium sp. GTDB lineage: Bacteria > Pseudomonadota > Alphaproteobacteria > Micropepsales > Micropepsaceae > Rhizomicrobium. The sequence goes on from CAYWWT010000035.1 coordinate 3,206, forward strand.
AAAAGCGGGCATGTCGCCTCGCTGGTGACGACGCGGACTTCGTAACCACCGGACTCCACCGCCTGTATCCAGGCTTGCGTTTCCGCGCGCACGGGCAACGCCGCGATCAAAAAACCCGCCAAGAGAAAGGAAAATCGCATAGCCACCCACCTGATGCAGGCGGACAATGACTTGGTCGCAGGGGTTTTGATACGCCTTACGCTGTATAAAGATAGCGTAAATTTAAAAGCTTTGCGACAAGGGCGGGCGAAGGGAACTCCATATGCCACGCGTCCTTACCGAGAGTGACATCGCCGGTTTTCGCGAACGCCTTTGCGAACTGGCGACGCGCATTTACGTCGAGCGCGGACCTGAGAATTTCAACATGCGCCTGTTGGCGGCGGAGCTCGGCGTCAGCGCCATGACGCCCTACCGCTACTTCAAGGACAAGGACGAGATTCTGTCCGCGATCCGCGCCCGCGCCTTCAATCGCTTCGCCGACCAGTTGGAAAAGGCGTTGGCGATGCCGGGCACGCCGCCGGAAAAAACCGCGGCCGTCGGGCAGGCTTATGTCCGTTTCGCGCTGGAAGAACGGACCTGTTTTCGGCTGATCTTCGATTTCGCCGAGCGCAAAGGCACCCCGGTCCCCGAACTGGCAGCGGCGGAAGCGCGGGCCAAGGCCACCATGACCGACCATGTGCGCCTGATGGTGAAGGAAGGCTATTTTTCCGGCGATCCGGACCTGATCGGCCATGTCCTCTGGGCCGGCCTGCATGGCGTGGTGGTGTTGCACCTCTCCAACAAGCTTTACGGCGACATCGACCTCTTCAAACTGCTCGGAGAAGTGCGCCGCGTGCTCAAAGGCGCCTACGCCGTCAAAATGCCCGCTTGAACGTGATGCGCCAGGTGCGGCCCACGCCCGGCAGCGCCGCCAGATTGGCGTAGGTGTCAGCGTCGGGCGTGACATAGCGCTCGCCGGCAAGGTTGTTCACATTCACATCCACTTCCCACAGCCCCATGCGCAGGAAGCCTGACGCGTTCAACGTCACATAGGCGGGAAAGACGATCGGCTGCGGCACGGTCTGCGCGGTGTGAGAAACATAGGTGCCGCCGAAGGTCGCGCCCCAATCCTCGCCATCGCTGGTGTAGGTGAGATAGGGGCTGATCACCGCATGCGGGATCAGCGCATATTCGTAATTCCCGTTCTTGCCGGGCAGGCTCGAGAAATCGAACGTCACATAGCTGCCGCCAAAACCGTCCGCCGGCAAAATGCCTGCATCACGCGCGGGAATATAGGTGAAGCTGTGATCGGGCCCCTTCACGGTCGTGTGCTGCAGGCTCGCCGCCAGAGTGGCGCTGATATTCTGATTGAGGACATAGCGGATCTCGGCTTCGCCGCCTTGCGACCGTGTGCCCACGACATTGGTGATGCCGACCCCCTGTGAAAGCCGCGTGCGCTCCTGCCGGTACCAGGCGAGCGATCCCACCAGATGCTGATCGAGAAAAGCGAATTTCACGCCCGCTTCGTTGAGGAAGGACGATGACAGCCAGTCGCCGCCCGCCAGAAGCGAGGTCGCCACCTGGCTCGCCTGGCCGATTTCGATGGCCGAGGATTTGGCATTGGTGACATACGGGATGAGGCCCCAATCGGTCTTGTAGCTCAGGCTCGCCGAATAGGTGAGAGATCCCTTGCCGCCGCGTGCCGCCGCCGGCTCGAACGCCATCACGCCGCGATCGACCGAGCGCACATTGTAAGCGTCATAACGTCCGCCCAGGATCAGATCGAGCTTGTTCCATTGAATGTCGGAGGTAACGAAAAGCCCCGCATCGCTGGTGGTGCTGCGCACATCATTTTCCCAGCCCAGGCCTACTGCCCCGGCAGGATCGACATTGAACGGCGAGTCGATAATATCGTTGGGCATCGCGCCCAGGCTGATGTCGCGGCGGTCGAGCGCGATGGCGCCGCTGTTGTAGCTTTCCTTGCCGACGGCATGCACATAGCGCCAGGACGCGCCCACAATATTGTTGGTCGTGAAGGGACCCAGATCGCGCGCGAAATCATAACGCGCCCGCATTTCGCCGATCAAAGTGCGATAGGAGCCGGGAAAGCCATAAGAGACGAACCGGTCGTTGGCGAGCGTATCGACAAAGCCCTGAAGCCGCACGCGGTCGCCGTCGCCGACATCGCGCGCCAGTTCGGCAAAGCCGGTATGGGTGACGGTGTTGGAGAAATCCACGCCTGGCGCGAGATAGACGGTGCGCGGGTCCAGATGCGTGGTTCCAAGGCCCGTATCCAGCCTGTGGGCCGCGTCGCTGCAGGCGCCGCATCCGGGCACGGCGATATAAAGCGGCTTGAAATTGGGATCGAAGAAATAGGGATTGCCGCCCAACTCGTTCAACGTCAGCCGCCCATTGCCGTCGGCATCCGTCAACGACGTATTGCGACCGGTGATATAGGTGCCGTTGTCGATCAGCGTCTGCGTCAGGCGGTTCCAGCCGGGCGTCTGCACGTCGCCATTGGAATGGTAATACATGTAATCGGACGACAGCGACCAGGACCCCTGCGCGAAATCCACCGATGCCTCCAACAGCTGATGGCTGGGATGAATGCCGCGGTAATAGCTGTAGGAATCGTCGATCTCGCCATAAAGATGCACGCCGCCGCGCGCAGATCCCAATGTCAGCGGCAGGCCCACCTGGCCGGTCAGATTGCGCTTGGAATAGCTGCCATAGCTGGCCGTCACCTCGCCCGAAACGATGCTGTCTTCCGATGCCGCAACGCTCTTGGGCACGAAGTTGACCAGCCCGCCGACCTTGCCCGGGCCATAGATCGCCGAGGGCGGGCCGCGCAGGATCTGGATTTCGGCGGCATCGCCCAGCGGCGTCGAATAGGTGCCGCGATTGTCGGCGCGCTTGAAGCCACGGAAATAGGATTCCGCCAAGGTGCCGCGCAGATTGACCGCGCCCTCGACGCCGTAAAAGCTCGCGGTGTAGGCCGAGGGCGTGATCGCGGTGAGCGTATCCACGCCGGTCACACCGTAACGGTCGATAGTGGTGTCGCTCACCACCGTGATCGCGCGCGGCGTTTCCAACAGCGGTTTGTTCAGTCCGAGCGCGGTATCGTTGGGCCTTGTCTCGATCAGGTGAACACGGTCGCCGGTGACCGTGACGGTTTCGGCGACAGGGTCCGCCTTCGCCGCGAAGGGAAGGATCAGCAGCGCGGAGACGAGCAGGCGGGATGGTAGGGGCATGAAGCGGGGAAATCGGTGTGAAATGTCAAATTTCTTCTAACATTTCACACTGCAAAGCCAAGCGCGACCCGCTGCCGCAGCATAAGCCTCTGTAATGTCTATCGTTTTTCCCAGGCCGCCAGGATATCGGCGTTCGACGCCAGGATCGCGCAGTTCAATTCCAGGGCCTTGAGCGCGCCCTGATGAAGATCCTGCTCATAGGCGGCCACGGCGTCGGCCGCGATGAAGACGTGGTAGTCCTGCTCGAAGCCGTGCCGCGCCGTGGAATCGACGCAGCATTCCGTCGTGAGGCCGGCGATCACCAAGGTATCGCGCTTCAGCCCGCGCAGATGCGCATCCAGCCCGGTTCCGGAAAAGGCATCGTAGCGGCTCTTGGAAAACACGGCCTCGGTGGCGCGGGGCTGCGGTCCGACAAAATCCGCACCGCGCGTGCCTTCCTGGCAGAGCGGTGCGTCCGCTTCGGTGCCCCGCCGTTCCTTCCATTCGCGGAGCAGATCCGTCTCGTCACTGGCCCGCGTGATCAGCCGCACGAACAGGCAGGGCACATCGGCCGTGCGCGCCGCATCCGCCAACTGTTCGGCATGGCGTATCGCGGCAGCGGTTCTGGAAAGGTCCATGCCCGCCTTCCCCATCGCGCCGTCCGGCGCGGCGAAATCCACCTGCATGTCCACCAGCAGCAGCGCGGTGCGGGACGGCGCGATCCAATCTTTGCGCATCACGGCGTCCTCAGAAGCGGCAATATCTCCCGGCCCATGACGGGAATGCCTTCCGCATAATCGGCGAAGATCAGCATCAGCCCATCCAACGCGCAGTCCTTCAAAAAAGTTTCGATCTTCTGGGCGCAGGTTTTCGGCGCGCCGATCACGGTCTGGGTCATGAAGGCGCCTTTGGCGCGCGCCACCATGGCGTTGTCGCCCGTAAGGTTGGCGCCATAGCTTTCCAGCATGCCCAGCACCGCGCCCTCGTCCAGCCCGTCGCGATAGCGCTGCGCTACGGCTTCGGCTGCGGCATCGCTGCCGCCATAGATGACCGTGCACATGGCATAGGTCTTGATGGGCTTGTTCAATCGTGCGGCCAATTCCTTGGCGCGCAGGGATGCCTCGCGCGTCTCCGCTTCGTCGCGCCCGCCGATGAAACAGATATCGGCCTGGCGCACGGAGAATTCAAACCCGCGCGCCGACATGCCGGCACAGATCAGGTCGGGGCGGCGCAAGGGCTTGGGCTCGGACACGCAATCGGTGAGGTTGAAATAGCGGCCGTGAAAATCCACCCGCCCCTCGCTCCACAACCGCTTGAGGATGGTCGTCCATTCATCGGCAAGATCGTAGCGCGCGTCGTGGCTGAGGTTTTCGTCCCAGGCCCCCATCTGCTCGAACTCGCCGCGATAGGCCCCGGCCACGATATTGAGCCCGGCGCGTCCACCCGAAATGTGATCCAGGGTGGCGATCTGTTTGGCCGCGACCACGGGATTGTGCAGGATGGCGTGCAAAGTCGCCCAGATTTTCACGCGGCTGGTCAGCGCCGCGATCCCCGCCATCATGGTGACGGATTCCAGCGAGGATCCCCAATGGTCCGTGTCGCCGCCAAAGCCGCGCCATTTGCCCATCGACATCACGAAATCCAGGCCTTCGCGCTCGGCCGCCAACGCGGCGTCGCGATTCTGCGCCCAGCCGCCGTCCAACGGCGGCGTGTTGCGCGACACGATCCACCCGCCGTTCGCGACCGGAAGAAACACGCCAAATTCTGCTCTGCCGGTCATGTGGCGAACGTCTTTTCTTGGCGAACGCGCTCGCGCGCGCTTCGCGTCGCGATTGGGAAAAATATTCCAAATTTCGCGCCCGCATTCATGCCAGGCTCCGCCGCGGCCGCCGCATCACCAGCGTAGCGATAAGCACCATCACCACCAGCACTTCCAGGATGGTGAAAGCCGGCACAAAGCTTCCGGTACGATCGGCCATGAAACCGGCAAAGGCCGGACCGCCCGCGCCCACGGTCGCAATCAGATTGATCGCGGCGAAGAGTTCCAGATTGGGCCCGCGGCCGAAATATTCCAGGAGCAGAATGGTGGAGGCAAAGAATGTCAGGCCATAGCCCACGCCGATGCCGACCGCATAGAGCAGCATCATCGGCGTATCGCGCGCCACGCTCAGCGCCACCAACCCGACGATCAGCATGGTAAGCGACAACAGCAGCAGATGCCGGGCGTCGATCCAGCGCACAATCACCCCGCCCATCAACCGTGCGCCCGCATTGACCAGGGCTTCCGCGCTCATCATCCCGCCCGCCACCGCCGCCGGAATGCCATGGCTCATCAGATGCGCCACCGACACCGCATTCACGGTGATGCCGACGAACAGAAAGATGCTGTAGGCGGCAGCCAGGACCGCGAATTGCGGCGTGCGCATCGCCCGCTTCACCGCCCATTCACCGTCGGCGGCTTGCGAAACATCCTTGGCACCGGCGCGCACATCGGTATCGACATCGATCAGGGCGGCGCTGATCAATCCCGCCACCAGCACCAGCAGCAGCGACACCAGCCAATAGATCCGCCAATTCTGAGAGATCGCCGCGACCCAGAGATAAAGAATCGGCCCCGCCACGCCGCCAAGCCCGCCCACGGTGAAATAGAGACCGAACGCGAATGACGGATTGGGAAAAAGCCGCGTCAGCAGAAACGTCCCCGGCACCGTGGCCAGAAGAATGAAGCCCAAGCCCAGCAAAAGACAGCCGACAAAATAAAGCGCCAGCCCATGCGTCAGCATCAGGCAGGCAAAGGCCGCCGCCATGGTCAGACTGCCGGCGACAAAGGTGGCGCGCACGCCGAAGCGCCGGATCGTGCTGGCCGGAATGGTGGCGGTGATGCCCGATGCGATGCCCAGAAGCGAAAAACCGGTGCCGGCGCCGCCCCAGCTCCAATGCAGTTCGGCGATCATCGCGGGCAGAACCACGCCCAGGGAGCTGAATGTGGTGGCGGTGATCAGGAAGAACATCACGCTCACGGCGCCGAGCGTGACCCAGGCGCGAATCATGACGATTTCCAGGCGCGCTGGATATCGGCGGGAAAATCACCCAGCGCCACGCGCATCGCCGCTTCCGCCTGGGTGACGTCGCGCGCCGCGATGGCGTCGGTCAGGGCGCGGTGTTGCGCCAAGGCCTCGCGGCTTTCCGCCAGCGACGGTTCGCGCATGGTGACAAGCCAGAAGCGCGCCGTCTGATGGTGCAGGGTCATCACCATCCGGGCGAGCACCCGGTTGTGGCTGGCCGTGGCGACCGCGACATGGAACGCCTCGTCCATCACCGCCAGCGCGCGCGGATCTTTTTCGGCGATGGCCTTCTCGCCTTCGTCCAAGGTGGCGCGGATCGCCGCGATTTCATCGTCGGTGGCATGGCGCGCGGCCAGACCCGCACATTCGATCTCGACCAGGGCGCGGGCGGCGAAGGCTTCGCGCGCTTCCATCAGATCCAGCGGCGCCACCATCGTGCCGACACGGGCGCGCCGCACCACCAATCCTTCCAGCGCCAACCGCGCCAGGGCCTCGCGAATGCCCGCAAGCCCGCCGCCATAGCGCTTGGCCAGATGCTGTTCGTCGAGCCGCTCGCCCGGCGCCAGCGCACCGATGATGATGTCCACCAGCAACTGGCCGTAAAGGCGCGATTTCAAAAGCCGGGGCGACCAGCCGTCCAGCCTGGAATCCTTGGTTTCGGTGGTGATGGTCTTGGGAGCCATGATCGCGGCACACAATGCTGAGAGGCGCGGCCTATGGCAAGCCGCCGGGAACCTGCCGAATTTCCGCGCCTGCGCCGGAAAAGCCGTTAAATTGCGGGACGCGATTCACAAAGGGACCGCCATGACACAGTCCGATCTGTTCCTTCTTTCCCTGACGCGGTCCCAGCTGGAAATCATCCTGGTGCTGGTCGCGCTTTATGCGATCGGGGCGGGCCTTGTGCTCAAGCGGATCGGTTTTTCCGCATGGTGGGCTTTGTTTGCCTTGATTCCGATCACCGCATTGGCGGGAATCTGGGCGCTTGCCTTTGTCCGCTGGCCGGCGTCTCGCTCCATACCGGACTGATCAGACGCGGAAGCGCGAATAGAGTTCCTCGATGGTCTTGGTGGCGTTGTCGGCTTCGGCACGGTCCGCCAGCTCGCTGGAATTGCCATAGCCGCGCATATCGCCGCCATTCAGGTCCTGCACCACGATGCCGTCGCGCCGCGACAGGATGCTGATATTCTTGTAGTTGAAACCATAATTCACTTCCGGCTGCGGAATCAGCCAGGCGATCTGGCCGCGCACGGGAATGATGGTTTCGTCCTTCCACCATTCGCGCGCCGCAAAGCCGGGGCAGTTGATCACCACCTTTTCCTTCAACTGGGTGAGATCGTTCGGCGCATGGAATTGCTTGCGCACGAATTTTCCGCCCGCAGCGAAGAAATCCGTCATCAGGGTATGGGCGTAACCGGCGATATTGAACTGCATGTTTTGCGAGCGCCGCACATATTTCGTCGGAAAAGGCGTCGCGCCGGGCGGCAATTCCTGCGCACGCGGCGTCAGGTCGCGAATGCGGTCGCTGTAATTGGCGAAGCCCAGCGTGTCCAGCTTCTCGGATTCTTCGCGTAACTCCTGGAAGGGCACATCGGAGAGCGAATAGCGGTCGGTGAATTCGACCGGAGTGCCGGGCAGACCGAGATACTGGCGGTAGGTCTTGAAGGAATAGCGCGCCATCTGTTCCCACACCGCGCCGAAATTGGGGCCGGCAGGCTCGGTCAGCGCGATGCGCGAATCCGGCGTCCAGCTTCCTGTGGCGCGCGCCGAGCGGGTCTGGGGCAAGAGGTCGCGGGCATAGATGGTCACCTGCGCGCCGGCCCGCTGCGCCATGATCGCGGAGGTGAGACCGATGGCGCCGCAGCCGATCACCGCGATCTGAGACGGGCTGTTCATCAGCGCCTTCTGCAGCGCCAGTTGCGCCGAACCCCAGGAGAGCGACCAGCCGCTGCCGCCATGGCCGTAATTGTGCACCACCAAGGTATCGCCGATACGCTCCGCTTCGATGCGCGGGCCCTGGGCGCGGAACGGCCGAAGACAGACGGTGATGTCGAACAACCGGTCGGGATGGGCGCGCACCGGCATCAGCTTGGGCGGAATATCCTGCGCCGAAAGACCAGTGACGTGCAGGCCTTCGGCGCGCGGCCCCGTCGTGCAACCGGCAAGTCCGAGTCCGCCAAACGCCAACGAAGCTTGCAGCAAACGGCGCCGGTCCAGATCCCGTGTGCGCATGAAAATCTCCCCGAAATCCCCGATTTGCGAAAGCGTTACATAGCGACCGCACCCATGCAAGCCGCGGGAAATGCACGGCTGTTATCGCCGCGCGCGATCGACCAGACTGGTGGTGCTGCGGTCCGGCACCAATTCCGCCAGTACCACCGCGCCGCCATAGGATTCGACGAAATCCGCGCCGACAATATCTTCACGCTTATAGTCGGCGCCCTTGACCAGAACGTCAGGCCTGATCTGCCGGATCAAATCCTCGGGCGTGTCTTCGCCGAAGATCGTCACCAGATCGACCATCGCCAGCGAAGCCAGCACGATGGCGCGCGCGGTTTCATCCTGCAGCGGACGCTCCTTGCCTTTCAGGCGCCGCACCGAGGCGTCGGCATTCAGCCCCACCACCAGCCGGTCGCAATGCGCGCGGGCCTGGGACAGAAGCCCGATATGGCCGGGATGAATCAGGTCGAAGCAGCCATTGGTGAAGCCAATCCTCTGTCCGGAAGCGCGCCACCGCTCCACGATTTCACGCGCCTCTCCCGCCGGAACGATTTTGCGGTCCGCCGTTTCGAGACGACGGAATTGCAATTCTTCGCGGACATCACGCGCCGTCACCGCTGCGGTGCCCACCATCGTGACCGCGATCCCGGCCGCGATGTTGGCGAGGCGCGCGGCATCTTCCAGCCCCGCACCCGCCGCCAGCGCCAGCGCCAGCGCGGCCACCGCCGTATCGCCCGCACCCGACACATCGAACACCGCGCGCGCCCGTCCGCCGACATGCATGACATCGCACCCGCGTTTGGCCAATGCGATGCCGGCGGCGCCGCGCGTAATCGCCACGGCGCCGAGGTTCGGCAGCGTCTGCAGGATTGACCGCGCCGCCCCGGCCACAGCATCATCGCTTTCGGTGTCCAGCCCGGTGGCAAGGCCCGCTTCCTGCCGGTTCGGGGTGATCACGCTGGCGCCATCGTAACGCGTCAGGTCTGCACTCTTGGGGTCTACGATCACGGGCTTGCCGTGCTTGCGCGCCAGGGCGATGAGATCGCGCACCAGTTCGGACGGAAGAAATCCTTTGGCATAGTCGGAAATGACCAACGCATCATGGCTGGCGATACGCTCGCGCGCCGCCGCCAGCGCGCCGTCGCTGCCGGGCCAGGGCGTTTCCCGGTCGGCGCGCATCACCTGCTGCCGCCCTGCGATATAACGAAGCTTTTCGGTGGTGCGCGCATCCTCGTGTACCAGTAGCGCGTCATCGATGCCCGGCTCTTCCGCCAGAAGCATGGCGAGCCGCGCCCCGGCTTCGTCCCGGCCCCGCCCCGCAATCAAGGTCGCGCGCCCGCCCAGGGAGGCGATATTGCGCGCGACATTGCCGGCCCCGCCCAGGACCGTGGTTTCCCGCTCCACTGCCAGCACGGGAACCGGCGCTTCCGGCGAAATCCGCGCCACACGCCCATAAACGAAGCGGTCGAGCATGACGTCGCCCACCACCAGCACACGCGCCGCCCCGAAGCCCGCCAGGACGTCCTGCAATTTTGTCATGAAATCGCGACCTTGCGCTCCCCGAGCTGCAAGAGTTTCAAATCCACTGCACCATTACAATGGCAGTACCGATACGCTGGAAACGAAGGTGAGCGCGCTATCCGAGAGGATGTGCGCGATGGACGCCCGGACCGGCGTCAGGCCTGAAGGGCCGTTCGGTTCAGCTTTTGAGAAGCATACCGATCAGTGCGACGGCGGCGAACATGCCGACCCAGAACAGGCAGAATTGCGGGACGCCGACCATGGAGGGCTTTACGCCATCCAGATGGTGGGAATGGTCATGATCCAAGACGGCCATGGGCGACTCCTGATCTTTCCGTAACAAAAGCTAATCCCTGTTTCCGTCACGGGAAAAGGGGTTTTGTGACGCTGCGCCGCAGCAATCGTCCTTGCAGCGCAGTAGATTCCTCAGAAGAGTTAACGCTTCAACGCCCCGCACGTGCCCTACGGCGCGGGATCTCTAAATGGATCGTGGGCGGTCGGGAAGGCCGAGCTCGCACTCCAGCGCATCGCGATCCCAATCGCCAAGCGACGCCGCTGCGGCATAAGTCGCTTGCAGGAAATCCATCACCAGCGCATCGGGATCGCGCGAAGCCCGCACCGTTTCGTAAGGCAGAATAAATTCGCCCAAGGCGGGATCGAAGGCTGCACCTGCGGGTACAGGCGCGAGGTCAAAACCCTTCGGCTGCGGATAGGCATAAGAATAAAAGGCGGCTCGCGGAAACGCATCCGAGCCCGGCCAGAAACCGGCGCTGCTGACTTCATGGGAATAGGCTTCGCGGGTCACGCGATCGGAAAGGCCTGGAATGCCGCCGGGATGGAGCGGCGCGCGCCGTCCGGAGAAACGCGTCACAGCCAGATCGAATCCGCCCCAGAACAGATGCACCGGACTGGCCTTGCCCAGAAATCCGGTGCGGAAATGCTTGAACAGACGGTCGGCCTGCAGCAGCACGCGCCAGAAACGATGCACCGCTTCAGGGTCATAGGAGCAATGCGCACGATCCTCAGCGAAAGCGATGGCGTCGGGTATTTCGCTTGGCAAGGGACGGATCACCGCTTCGATGCCCAACTCACGCAGAAGCGCCAGCGCATGGCCATAGAAATCCGCGACCGGCATCGGCGTCAGCGGCAAGGCTGCGCGAGCGCCGCTGCTGTTGCGCCCCGTCAGCCGATGTTCGATGAAATCGAATTCGATCTCCACGGCTTCGCGGTCATTGGGAATGATCGAGGTACCAAGCCCCCGCGCGGTGACATAGAACGGCACCTGCCAGCTGTGATTGAGCCAGGGCGTCAATGCCAGCCGTGTTTTGCCGATCACCTGCAGCCACAATTGCAAAGTGAGCGCGGTGTCGCGCCATTGCGGGAAGTCGAGCGCGGGCCAGATATCGGATTTTTCCGTCATCCCCGATCTTCAACGCAAACAAGGGCAATGACCAGCGCATCCGGCATGCGTGCACCCGCGAGGTGTCAGTATTTTTCCGCACTGAAGCGGATCACCATAACGGAAAATAGATCGCGCATCACGCGGCCTTCAGAAAATCGCGAAAAACGGCAAGCCCCTGTTCCATTCCGGCGCGGCCGAAGCCGACGCGGAAATGACCGGGCGGCGTCGGCTCCAATGCCGAGCGATAGATGCCGGACGGCAGAACCAGCACACCGGCCTCTTCCACCAGCCGGCGCGCGAAATTTTCGACGCCGTCCGGGCCGAGATAGCGCGGATAGGCGACACAGCCGCCATCCGGGCGCGCCCAGGCGAACAGTTCGGGCCACTCCGCGAAGAATGTATCCAGCAATGAGAGATTGCCGTCGATGATGCGCCGGTTGCGCGCCAGGATGCGTGCCCGCGCCTTCAGTGCGATCAGCGCCAGCCGTTCCGACGGACCGGCGTTGCAGATCGACAGATAATGCTTGAAGCGCTCGCAGCGGGCGAGGAAATCGCGGTCGGCCGCCGCCAGCCAGCCGATCCGCAAGCCCGGCAGGCCATAGGCTTTCGACAGGACGCCCAACGAAATCCCCCGCTCATAGACATCCGCGACCTGCGGCAGATGGAGCGTGCCGGTCGGTCCCAGCGGGCGATAGACTTCGTCGCTGAAGAGCCACAGTCCATGATGGCGGCACAGTTCGATCAGGGAATCGAAGCGGTCGCGTTCCAGAATCTTGCCGGTGGGATTGTGGGGAAAATTGATCGAGACGAGCTTGGTGCGCGGGGTGATCGCCGCGGCCACCCGGCCGATATCCAAGGTCCAGTTCTGGTCAGGCTCCAACGGCACGCCGCTCACCGCGCAGATCGAGAGCGGCACGGTTTCGGCGGCCTGATAGTTCGGCGTCACGACAATGGCGTGATCGTCCGGTTCCAGCAGCACCTGCATCGCGGTGTAAAGGCCTTCCTCCGCACCCGCGAAACAGAGAATGTCGTCCGCCGCGCGCCCATCATAGGTTTGCGCGATGGCGGCACGCAGGTCGGGCGCACCGAAGGTCTGGGTGTAATTCAGCGCCATGGCCTCGAAACCGTGACGGTCCTGCGGCGAGGCCATCGCCAGCAATTCCGCCAATGTCAGCGTCTGCGCATCCGAGGCGGTAAGATGAAACCGCGCCGCGAACTCCCATTGCGAGAAATGCCGTTCCAGCAAAAAATCGGGAAGCGCGGTCATCGTTGTCCCCGATTGGCGGCGCCGCGCACCTCACCGAGATAGCCATGCGCAGCGGCGCGCGATATCACGATCATCTCTACATTCTGTCTAAAAGCCACCGCTAGCGATCAACCATCGCCATCACCTTGTCTGGATAGCGCGGTCCGGCGGGACGGACACTGTCCAACTTGGTCATATCGGCGGCGGACAATTTCAAATCCGCCGCGCCGAGATTTTCTTCCAGATATTTGCGCCGCTTGGTGCCGGGAATGGGCACAAAATGGGCGCCGCGTTGCAGCACCCAGGCCAGCGCCACCTGCGCCGGGGTTGCGCCCTGCGCTTGCGCCACTTCGCGCACCAGGGCAGCGATGTGCAGATTGGCGTCGTAATTGTCGCCTTGAAGACGCGGATCATTTTTGGCGCGAAAGTCATCCGCCGCAAAGTCTTCCGCGCGCTTGCTCTGGCCGGTGAGAAAGCCGCGTCCCAGGGGACTGAACGGCACCAGTCCGATACCCAACTCTTCCAGCGCCGGAATGATGCCGTCCTCGAGATTGCGTTCCCAGATCGAATATTCGCTCTGGAGCGCGGTAACGGGCTGCACCGCGTGCGCCCGGCGAATGGTCTGCGCACCCGCTTCCGACAGGCCGAAATGCAAAACCTTGCCTTCGGCGATCAGGTCTTTCACCGCCCCGGCGACATCCTCGATTGGGACATTGGGATCGACCCGGTGCTGATAGAGAAGATCGATCCGGTCGGTCTGCAGGCGCTTCAAGGACGCTTCCACCACCTCGCGAATATGCGCCGGACGGCTGTCGGTGCCCGACAAGTCCTTTCCGATGACGAAACCAAACTTGGTCGCGAGGGCGACCCGATCGCGGCGGCCCTTCAACGCACGGCCCAGCAGTTCCTCGTTTGTGAACGGACCGTACACTTCCGCGGTATCGAGAAAGCTGCACCCCAGATCGATGGCGCGGTGGATGGTGGCGATGGATTCCGCATCGTCCGGCGTTCCATAGGCATGGCTCATCCCCATGCAGCCCAGCCCGATGGCGGAAACCTCCAATGTTCCCAAGGTGCGTTTCGGTAACATGTGATCCTCCATCTCGATGGCGCTGACGATATTCCTTTCTTCGCGGAACGCGAATCCCGGTCGCGTCAAGAAGAATGTTTACGCGGAACCCGGCAACGTCCGTTGCCGGACAGGATTATCTTCCGGAGTGGGATCATCCAACAGGAAGGATCTTTCATGGGCCATCAACCCGAAAGCCAGTCCGGTTCGCCGAAACGTACCACGCAGGCGGCGCAGTCCGATCCACAAAACCAGAATCGGAATGACAACAACGTCACGGATTCGAACAAGCCGGACAATCGTTCTGCCCAGCAGAATAAGGGTGCACGTCGCGATCAGCAGCACTGAGTGCGGCGCGGCGGGAAGCGGCGACACTAGGGCAGCAGCGGATTCTCCGGCCAATTGTGTTTGGGATAACGGCCGCGCATGTCGCGCCGCGCGTCAGCCCAGGCGCCGCGCCAAAAACCGGCAATATCGGCTGTCAGCGCAATCGGCCGCCCTGCCGGAGAGAGCAGCGC
>CAYWWT010000036.1:0-16204 GCA_964461855.1 uncultured Rhizobium sp.
CGGGCATCGTCATAACCGCCCTGATGCGGGCCGTGCAGCGCCATCCCGATGTGCGTTTTCTGCTGGCCGGCGACGAGCGGGTGCTGAACCCATTGCTCGCGCGGCATGGCCGCCTGAAAGATCGCGTCCAGGTCCGTCACGCGCCCGACCGGGTGGCGATGGAAGACAAGCCCAGCCATGTGCTGCGCCGGGGACGCGAGACCAGCATGTGGCGCGCCATCGAGATCGTAAAAAACAAGGAAGCTGAGGTCGCAGTCAGCGCCGGAAACACCGGCGCCCTGATGGCGATGAGCATGTATCAATTGGGCGTGATCGAGGGAATTTCACGCCCCGCCATCGCATCGATCTGGCCGACCTTGCGGGGCCAGACCGTGGTTCTGGATTGCGGCGCAAACGTTTCAGCGACAGCCGAGCAACTGGTGGATTTCGCGGTCATGGGCGAAGCCTTCGCCCATGCCATTCTCGGCCTCGACAAACCCAGCGTGGGGCTTCTGAATGTCGGCACCGAAGAACAGAAGGGCAATGATGCGGTCAAAGGCGCCTCCGAAATTCTGCGCGCCGCCACCGGCGCCGACTTTCCCATGGCGTTCCACGGCTTCATCGAAGGCAACGACATCACCGAAGGCACGGTGGACGTGGTGGTAACGGACGGCTTTACCGGGAATATCGCGCTCAAGACCGCGGAAGGCACCGCCAAGCTGGTGGGTCAGTTTCTGCGCCGTTCGCTCAAGCGTTCGCTTCTGGGGCAGATCGGTGCTTTCTTCGCGTCCGGAGCCCTCAATGCACTGCGCCGCCGGCTGGACCCCCGCGCCGCCAATGGCGGCATTTTCTTAGGATTGGGGGGCGTGGTGGTGAAAAGCCATGGCGGCACAGATGCCATCGGCTTCGCTTCGGCGCTTGATATGGCGATCAGCATGGCAAAGGCCGACATCAATTCACGCATCACGCGCGACCGCGCCAGCATTGGTACGGTCATCGCATGATCCGCGCGCGCGTTATCGGTAGTGGTGCCTGCCTGCCGGACAATATCGTCACCAACAACGACATCGCCAAGCTGGTCGATACGTCGGACGAATGGATTCGCGATCGCACTGGCATCCGCGAGCGCCGCATCGTCCGGGAAGGCGAGAAGACGTCGGATCTGGCGCTGGGCGCGGCCCGCGCGGCGTTGCTGGACGCAGGCATCGACGCAGGCGAAATCGATATCGTGATCTGCTGCACGACCACACCCGACGAAACCTTTCCGGCCACCGCGACGACGGTGCAGGCGCGCCTGGGCATGACCCGCGGCGCGGCTTTCGATGTCCAGGCCGTATGTTCGGGATTCATCTATGGCTTGTCGGTGGCCGACAATTTCATTCGTGGCGGTCAGGCGCGCACCGTTCTTCTGATCGGCGCGGAAAGCATGAGCCGGCTTCTGGATTGGAGCGATCGTTCGACTTGCGTGCTGTTCGGCGACGGCGCCGGCGCCATCGTGCTGCAGGCCCATGAGGGCGCGGGCGACAATTCCGATCAGGGCGTGCTGAACACCAGGATTTTCTCCGATGGCCGGATGCACGACATGCTCTATGTCGATGGCGGTCCATCCTCGACCCGCACCACCGGTCACCTGCGCATGCAAGGCAAGGAAGTCTTCCGCCACGCCGTGACCAATATCGCGGCGGCAATCCAGGCCTCGGCCGAGGCCGCGGGCATTCCGGTTTCCGAGATCGATTGGTTCGTCCCGCACCAGGCCAATCAGCGAATCCTGGACGGGACGGCCCGCAAGCTGGGCATCGCGCCGGAAAAAGTGATCTCGACGGTCGCGGTCCATGGCAACACTTCGGCGGCCTCGGTGCCCCTGGCGCTGGTGACGGCTGTCCAGGACGGGCGGATCAAGCGGGGCGACCTGGTCCTTTTGGAGGCCATGGGTGGCGGCTTTACCTGGGGCGCGGGCCTGATTCGCTGGTAGACCGGACAAGGGATGCTGGGGCGCCCGTTTATGGTTTACGGGAAGGGTGCCATCTATCCCTTTGATGTTGACGGGAAATCGGCGAACGCCTAACGTTCCCCGGGGCTTAAAGAGTCGCTCGTTATGTCATCAGACACATTGACCCGCGCTGATCTGACCGAAGCCGTCTTCCAGGCGGTGGGCCTGTCGCGCACCGATTCTGCCCAGATGGTCGAAGACATGCTGGAAGAAGTTTGCGGCGCGCTCGCCAAGGGCGAGACGGTCAAGCTCTCCTCCTTCGGGACCTTCGCCGTGCGGCAGAAATCGCAACGCATGGGCCGCAACCCCAAGACGGGCGACGAAGTACCGATCGCGCCACGCCGCGTCCTGGTCTTCCGTCCCAGTCACGTCCTCAAGGCCGTGATCAACGGACAAACTCCATCCCCCGAAGGCGAGGACTAAAATGGCGGCACCGGCCTTGCGCGCTGCTGGCGCGCCCATCAAATCGCCGGATGCCTTCCGCACTATCAGTGAAGCTGCGACCGAGTTGGACGTGCCGCAGCATGTTCTGCGTTTCTGGGAAAGCCGTTTCTCGCAAATCAAGCCGGTGAAGCGCGCCGGCGGCCGTCGTTTTTACCGGCCCGATGATGTCGATCTTTTGCGGGGCATCCGCGCGCTGCTCTATGTCGATGGTCTCACCATTCGCGGCGTGCAGAAAATCCTGAAGGAACGCGGCCTGCGCCATGTCGTGATGATGGGCCGTGGGCAGGTGCCCGCGCCCTATGCCGCGCCGCCGCCTGTCATTGCCGAAAAGCCGGCCGAGAAGAAAACCGAAGCAAAAAAACGCCCCAGCCATCTGCGCGCCGTTCCGTCGCCGATGAGCCTGCCTTTCTTCGATATGCCGGACGAAGAGCCGACGCTGCGCCCGGCCCCCGCGGCAATAGCGAGGCGCGGCATCCCGGCCGAAGAACGCGCCAGGCTGAAGATCCTTTTGGGCGAACTGGAAGGCCTGAAAAAGGGCCTGGTTCAGGCACGACGCCGCAGGACGATTTAATTCGGACCCTGCGGTTGCCTCCGGGACGCCCCCCTGACATATTCCGCGCCCCCGAGGTATTTGGCCTCAAATCTTGGCATCGGAGCGTGGCGCAGCCTGGTTAGCGCACCAGTCTGGGGGACTGGGGGTCGTGGGTTCAAATCCCGCCGCTCCGACCAAAAAAATTTCAGTCAATATTGGTGAGGGGAAATCCCGGCCTGTCGCGTCGCTCCAGGCGTTCGCCGGGTCTCGCAAGCGGCTTGCTCACGCGCTCCGCGCACCCCGGCTCGCCCCGCCGCTCGACCATAAAAATCAACGGTTTAACGGCTGCCCGAGTCCATTCGCCGCAGCTTCCCTGATTGCCTATTTCCGCTGCGGAAAGTAAGGCCCTGTTCATCGAATTGGACGACACTCCGTCCAAGGACAATGCTGCGGCAGACGGGGATGGAATGAGATTTGCGGCTGTTTTTCTCATGGCTCTTGTGAGCAGCACCACCGCTGTGTCGTCTTTGGACGCGCCTCAAACCCGTATTGCATTGCATGAAACGGTGGCGAAGGCGCCTCACATGCTGGTCGCATTCACGCGCGGCGAGGAAACGGTGGCGGGGATCGTCCTGGTCCCCTGAACGCCGCTGTTTACGCTTTAAGCAATTTTCAGGTTCCGTCTTGCTCCGCGCTCACCCGTCCTCATAGGTTGAAACCTCAGGAGCGGGGGGCTTCAGTGGTGTATCCCTTAGGACAAGTATCAGCGCGTCGCGTGCCATTGGATGTCGGTGTTTGTCTGACATTCCTCGGCCTGGCATTATTCTGGGCAGCGGCAGGCATTGCAGTCTGGATAATGATTTAGGTGTGCAGGGGCCTTATTGGCGCGGCGGCGGCTGCGCGATGAATTCATTCCGGAAGGTTCCGTTCTGTTGCAGCACCTGCACAAGGATGCGGCAACCGTCGCGGCTGGCAGTCTTGGCTTCACGGATCGCGCTTCCGATAGCATTGCTCTGATTGGGCGAAATCCCCAGCAACGTTCCATGGTCGTCGAGCGCGACAAATTTCTGGCGCTTGCGGTCCCATTCGACCGTGAAGGCGCGCATGGCTTCGCTATCGTCTGTCGGAATCAATCTGAGATGGGCCATTGGTGTGCCATAGGGCGACACTTGGTAATGACGATCAAGGGGAAACGTTCCGGCGGCAAGGTATAATCGCTGTGAACTTGCCTTACGGTTTCGCCACTTTCGCGGGATCTTCGCCCGGGAAAATATAGGTCCAGTCCGCCTCGGCCTGGATGCGGGCGAAATAGCCCCAGCTCTTGACCAGAATTGCGCGCGCCAGCCACGGCTTGGCTTTTTCGCGCTCGCCCATCAAAAGATAATACTGCGCGATGCTATAGCTGGTCGATGCCGCCACCCCTTCGCCGGTGGCGAAAGGTTGACCGCCGTCGCTGGTGCTGAACATCGAACTGACCGGGCGGTTGCCCTTGAACAGCTGGATGCCGTCGAAATAGGTGTCCGAGCCGCCCTTCGGGTAAAGCTCGAAGAGGGTTTGATTATAGCCGTCCAGGATGGCGCGGGCTTCTGCCGTTCGCCCGGCGCGTGCGGCGCAGAGAAACAACCAATAAACAGTGGAAGATTCCGTTTCATTGTCGCGGCTGAAGGCGGCGACCTCGCGCGCTTGGGCAAACCATTTCCGGGCGTTGTCGAAATCATGCTTGCCGAAATAGGCCTGGCCCAGATGATAGAAGAGGTACATCTGCACCATGTCCGGATCGCCCGGAAAATAGCTAGGTCCCGGACGCTCGCGCTCGATCGGCTGGGTGCCATAGGCTTTGACGCCGGCCAGACCATCTTCGATCGATTTGTCGAACTGACGAAGCGTGAGATAGCGCTGCGCGCGGTGACGCAGAAGCTTGCCGGAGTCGGGATGCTGCTTCAGTGCCGCGTCGAGGACCGCGACGGAATCGAGAATGCGGTTCTGGTACATCAAAAGACGCTGATACCAGGTGGCATTGTCCACTGTCGGCGACTGCTCATACGCGGTCTTGGCTTCCGCCGTGGCGCGCAACATGTTCTTTTCCGTTTCCGGAGAGAACCCGAGTTGCTTGGTGACATAGAGCGGCTCGCCTAGAAGCGAGCGGCCTTGAAGTTCCTGCGCCTGCACGGCCGGTGTCGCGAACAGAAGAATGGCGGCCGCCGAAGCGGTCAAAAAGCGTTTCATCATAGTCCCCCCGAAATTTCGTGGCGCTTTCAGTTGCGAGTCAAAAGATCGGTGGCGGCCAGCGCCATGACCTTGGCGGAATCGACCATATCTTTGATGCCGACCCATTCGTCCGGCTGGTGCGCGAGATCGAGCACACCGGGACCATAGGCGATGCACTCCTTGAGCCGCCCGATCCGGTCGACATGCTTCTGGTCGTAGGTGCCGGGGGAGCAGACGATCTGCGCGTCGCGGCCCAGGACACGCCGCACGGCCTTGGCCGTGGCCGTGGCCACGGGACCGTCGCGATCCGCCATGGTCGGCTGGACGCTGAACAGGTCGCGCATGCTGTAACGGAAATCTTTCCGCTCTTGCGCGATTGCGTCCAGCAGGGCCGCCACTTCTTCACGGACAGATTCCAAATTCTCTTCGATCAAAAAGCGACGATCGATCACGATGCGGCAGGAATCCGCGACACAGGGCGAAGGCAGGCCTTCGAATTGCTCGCCTTCGCCGCCATGCACGGAATTGATGTTCATGGTGGATTGCCGGGCGCCCGGCGGCACCACCGGCATGTCGGAATGCCGCGCCGCCAGCGCCGGATAGAGCTGGTGCTCGAACTTCTCCAGGATCGCGCTCATATGGCGGATAGCGCTGTCGCCCAGGAACGGCATGGAGCCATGCGCCTGGCGGCCCATGGTCTCGATCTCGGCCCACCAGACGCCGCGATGACCGATACATACCCGATCCACATTCAAGGGTTCGGGGATGATCACATGATCGACGCGCGGCTTGGAGAACCAGCCACGTTCGGCAAGATAAGCGACGCCGCCATAGCCGCCGGATTCCTCATCCACCGTGCCGGAAATCTCCAACGCGCCCGGCAATTCCATGCCGGAATCGATCAGGACTTCCACCGCGATCACGGCCGCCGCAATGCCGCCCTTCATGTCGCAGGCGCCGCGGCCATAGACCTTGCCGTCGCGCACCAGGCCGGCGAACGGTTCGACCGTCCAGCCCGCGCCGGTTTGCACGACATCGAGATGACCGTTGAAATGCACGCATCGTCCGGGCCGCGCGCCTTCGTGTCGGGCAATCATGTTGATGCGAGGATATTTGTCGTTATCGCCGGGCGTGCCTTCGGCGCGGACATATTCGATTTTCATCCCGCGCTTGGCGAGACGATTGCCCAGAAACTCCGCGCAGGGCCGATAGGCTTCGCCCGGCGGGTTGATAGTGGGAAAGCGGATCAGGTCCTGGGTCAGCGCGACGATCTCGCCTTCCCGGGCTTCGATCTCGCGCAGGATGGAGTCCATCCCGGTCTGTATGTTCAAGCGCGTCCCCCTCTTATTTTTATATGCAGCGGCCCCCGTCGACCTCCAGGGCCACACCGGTAATCATGGACGCTTCCGCGCTGCAAAGGAAGCTGGCGGCGGCGGCGATATCAGCCGGCGTCGAGAAACGGCCGATGGGAATGGAGGCCAGGAATTTGGCCCGGATTTCCGGCGTATCCTCGCCCATGAAAGTGGCAAGCAACGGGGTTTCGCCCGCCACGGGATTGAGTGCATTGACCCGGATGCCGAACGGCGCCAATTCCACGGCCATGGCGCGGGTGGCGGTGATCATCCAGCCCTTTGAGGCATTGTACCAGGTGAGATTGGGCCGCGGGCTGACCCCGCCGGTCGAGGCGATGTTGAGGATGGCACCCGCCTTGCGGGTCTTCATCGCGGGAACGATCTGCTGCGCGGTGAGGAACACGGATTTGGCGTTGATCGCCAGAATGCGATCGAAATCCTCTTCTGACAGGGTATCGAGCGGGCGCGGCGTGTGCCCGATGCCGGCATTGTTGACCAATATGTCGATGGCGCCGAAACGCTCTGTCGCCGCTTTGGCGAGTGCGGTGACATCGGACCCATTGGAGACATCGGTGCGAACGGCAAGCCCGCCGATCTCGGTTGCGAGTTTTTGCGCTGCGGCTTCGTTCAAATCCGCAATCACCACACGGGCGCCATCCTCAGCGAAGCGGCGCGCGATTCCTTCGCCGAAACCCGATGCGCCGCCGGTGACGACCGCGACTTTGTCTTTCAAGCGCATCTCGCGTTCCTATCCGTGAAAGGCGGCGACAGTCTTCAGCCGCGTGAATCCGTAAAGCGCTTCGAAGCCCTTTTCGCGCCCATGGCCCGAACGGCCGACGCCGCCGAAGGGCAATTCCGCGCCGCCGCCGGCGCCATAATTGTTGATGAAGACCTGGCCCGCCCGCACTGCGCGTGAGAGACGCATGGCGCGTCCACCATCACCGGTCCAGACCCCCGCGACCAGGCCATATTGCGTGCCGTTGGCGATCTGGACGGCTTCTTCTTCGGAGCGGAAGGGAATGACCACTTGCACCGGCCCGAAAATCTCATCCTGCGCCAGGAGGTGATCGGGCGCGACACCGGCAAAAAGCGTGGGGCGTGAGAAGTGACCGCCGGCAGGGGCGTTGGAGGCGATGCTACCTTCCGCCGCTACCTGCAAGCCGTCTTTTCGTCCCCGCTCGACATAAGCTTCGACCCGCGATTTCTGCGCGGCGGAAATCAGCGGCCCGACATCGAGATCGTCGAGCGCCGCGCCGACCTTCAACGCACGATAGCGTGCCGACAGATCCTCCAGCAGCGAGTCATAGATCTTTTCTTCGACCAGAAGCCGTGACGAGGCGGAACAGGTCTGCCCCGCATTCTGGATGCCCGCATTCACCAGGAAGGGCAGGGCGCGCTGCAGATCGGCATCTGCGAAAACGATCTGCGGTGATTTTCCACCCAACTCCAGGGTGACCGGCACCGCATTCTTTCCGGCGGCGGCTTGTACCAAGGCGCCGACCGCGGTCGAGCCGGTGAAGGAAACGTGGTGCACGCCGGGATGTCCTGCCAGCGCCGCGCCAGCCTCTTCACCCAACCCCGTCACGACATTGAGCGCTCCGGCGGGCAATCCAGCCTCCGCCGCGATGCGCGCAAAGGCGAGCGCGGTCAGGCTCGCTTCTTCGGCAGGTTTCACGATCGTGGCATTGCCGGCCGCCAGCGCACCCACCACCGAGCGGCCGATGATCTGCATGGGATAATTCCACGGGACGATGTGGCCGGTGACGCCGTGCGGCTCCCGCAGCGTGTAAACCGTATAGCCGGCAAGATAGGGCAGGGTTTCGCCATGGAGCTTGTCCGCGGCGCCGGCGTAGAATTCCAGATAACGCGCCAATGCCAGCGCATCGGCGCGGGCTTGTTTCAGCGGCTTTCCGACATCGCGTGCTTCCAGCAGCGCCAGATCTTCGGCTTGCGCCTCTACCAGCTTGCTCATGCGCGCCAGAACGCGGCCGCGATCCGCGGCCGTGGTCTTTCCCCAGGCACCATGAAAAGCTTTATCGGCAGCGAGAACGGCTGCATCGATGTCGGCGGGGCCGCCGGCGGCCAGGGTGCCGATCTGCTCCCCGGTCGAGGGGTCTTCGATAGCGAGCGTGGCGCCGTTCGCTGTCCAGCGGCCATCGATAAAAAACTGTTCTTCCGTCATACGGTCGATCCTATGGTCCGGGCAAGGCAGGCTCAAGCGGCTGTCTGCCGGTCCGCTCGGCAATAGGAATCCGATCTTGGCCCGGCAGGAAGCGAAGCGCGCCGAACACGATCAGCAGATTGACCATCAGGCCGATAAAGCCGGCG
Organism: uncultured Rhizobium sp.; assembly: GCA_964461855.1. Lineage (GTDB taxonomy): Bacteria > Pseudomonadota > Alphaproteobacteria > Micropepsales > Micropepsaceae > Rhizomicrobium. The sequence continues at coordinate 8,834 of CAYWWT010000036.1, forward strand.
TTCAGGCCTCCCACGGGAACGGCGAATTGATAGATCGCGACGGAGACGACGTCGCCTGCGATGATACCGGCAATAATCGCCGAGGGGCGCATCCGGCGCAGGAACAATATTCCCAACATGCCGGGCAGAGCCTGGGTAACACCGAAATAATAGAGATTGTTGATCGTCACCATCAGTTCCGATGATGTCGTCGCACCGGCAATCGAAAGAACAAGATAGAGAGCCATAACCACTTGCGACCATTGCCGCTGCTGCCCGCCGCTCAGTCCGGGCACCAGATTGCGCGACACCAACGGACCGATTGCCAGGCAGACACCCGTGATCACCACCAGGGCGGACAAGGCCGCTCCGGCGAGAACCAGACCGACCATGGACGGCGGCAACAGGATTCGGGTAGCTGCGGGAAATACCTCATTGGGCGACTGAACCTGCACGCCGTGATGGATTGCGAAATAGGCCAGGATGGTGAGGAAGGGAAACATCACCATGTAAAGCGGCATGGTCATCTGCGCGCGGCGGACCGCGGAAGCGGAACGGGCCGTGAAAACATAGGCACAGGCCTGCGGCACAATGCAGAACCCTATGCTCTGCAGCAGGATGGTGGAGATGGAAAAGACATCACCCGCCAGGGATGGCTGCATCGCTTTTACGCGCGCTGCGTTGAGCGTCGACGCTGCGCTGAGGTCCCCGCCATGCGTGGCGGCTGCGATCCCGGTCAAAAGAATCGCCGCAATCAGAAGCAGATCTTTCAAGATCGCGACATAAGCCGAAGCCCGGATGCCGGAAATCGCGATGTACACAAATGCCAATAGCCCAGCGCTGGCGGCAAGCATGAGTGGTGAAATTCCCCAGCCCAGTTCCTTCAGAACGATCTGAAGGCCGAGGAATTGCTGCATGCCCAGAGGCACCAGGAACAGGAGCGAGGCGCAGGCCACCACGACTTCCAGCGCGCGGCTGTCGAAATGGCGGCGGAACAGATCGGGCAGGGTCACCGCACCGTGAATGCGGCCGGCGCGCCAGATCAGGGGATTGAGGAAATAGCCCACCACGAACGCAAGCAGGATATAGCCGAGGAACCAGGTGGCAAAGCTGGTGCCATTGGCATAGATGCCGCCCGGATATCCAAGAACCGACGTGATGCTGTAAGTCTCGCCGACAGCCAGAAAGAAGAACAGAACGCTGTTGAACTGGCCGGATGCAACGAAGAAATCCTCTGCCTTCTGGCGAACATGACCGCGGCGCGAAAGCAACGCCAGCACCAGCGAAAGCAGGATGACAGACAGAAACGCGATGGTCACAACGGTTCGCCATCGTAATCGGCATCGATATGTTCGTCCGGCCGGTGACGGTCATGGCCGAACCAGCAGATCGCCAGGCAGAGCGAAGTGAGCGGGATGGCGGCAAACAGCCACCAGATTCCCAGCGGCAATCCCAAGGGCATTATGGCCAGCCGATTGAGCAATGGAACGGTCGGGATCACCGAGAGGAACGGTATTGCGATGCCGACCGTGTAACGGAGGGTGGGCGACACGAGCGCTATCCTTCCTGCATCAAAGGGTCGCCCAGGTCTTGCCTTCCATGCCTGCCGGCAAGGTCGCTTCATAAACGCCGCGCGCCACCGCACGTGACAGAACGTCGGCGGCCAGGGCGCCGATCCGCGCCACCAGAAAATCGGCGGATGGCCCTTGCGGTTTTTGCTTGGCGGTCGACAGGCCGAACACGACATCTCCGTCAAACGGTGAATGGATCGGCCGGATGGCGCGGGCCAGCCCGTCCTGCGCCATCATGGTGACGCGCTTCATCTGGTCGATGTCCAGATCCATATCGGTGGCAATGCAGGCGATGGTCGTGTTGGCGCGCGCGCCGGGATTGGCTTTGGCCTGGCCCCAATCCTCGCCATAGACAGGAGCGCTGCTCGCGCCCAGGCCGCCGAATTCCTTTCCGATCTCCAGTGCGCCCGCCCAGAAATTCTTCGTTCCCGGCACCACGGGGGAACCCAGGCTGTTCACCGCGACGATGGCACCGACGCTGATGCCGTCTTTGGTCACGAAAGATGCCGAACCGATGCCGCCCTTCAGTGCGCCCGCGCCCGCGCCATAGCCCGCACCGGCAGTGCCCAGTTTGAAACTGCGCGACGCGGCTTCGACGGCCCGCAATCCCAGATCGCGGTAGGGCGGATTGATGCCCCAATTCTTGTCGCCCTTGTTGGCGAGGTCGTAGAGGATCGCGGTCGGCACGATCGGGGAAACCGGAACGCCCGGCGTCGTGCTGAGGCCATAACCGCGTTTGCGCGCCCCCAGCCAGGCCGCGACGCCATCGGCCGAAGCCAGGCCATAGACGGACCCGCCCGATAGCACCACCGCATCGACCGAATGCACCAGGTTCCAGGAATCGAGCGCGTCGGTCTCCCGCGTTCCGGGCCCGCCGCCGCGCACATCGACGGCGCAGGTCGCCCGTCCGTCTGGCAGGATCACGGTCACGCCGGTACGAACTTTGGGGTCGTCCGCCTGGCCCACCATCAGCCCGGGGACATCGGTGATGAGGTTGGCGGACCCCGGTGCCCCAAGCTGGCCTTGCGCGCGCGCGCCAGGGATTCCAAGCGCCAGAGACGCAGCCGTGCCGGTCAGAGAAGCGAGCAGCATGCGGCGGTCCATGAAATCCCCCAAAAATCCCCAGGCGACGGCCCAAGGCCGAAGCTTCCGAAGCGCCACTATCGGCGGAGGCAATTTTCCCCGCAAGTCTGATATGGCGTTCAAAACCGTGTCATGCTTGACGCTTATCGGGAGCCGCCATGTCCGCCGCCGCACTGCCCATCATCGAAGCTCGCCGGGAACAAATGTTTCCGGTCCTGGACGCGGGCGATATCGCGCGGCTGAAGCGGTTTGGAGATCTGCGTGGCTATCAACCCGGCGAAGCACTGATGAAGACCGGTGAGGTCGCTTCGGGTCTCTATTTCGTCCTCAACGGCAAGGTACAGGTCAGCCAGGGCGGCGGTTATTCTCCGCGCCAGGACATTATCCAGCACGGCCCAGGCGAGTTCGGCGGCGAACTGGCGCAATTGTCGGGGCGGCCTTCGTTGGTGGACAGCGTCGCGATCGAGCCCGTGGAAGCCCTGGTCGTGCCGCCGCAGCGCCTGCGCGATGTGATGGTGCAGGAAGCGGTGTTGGGCGAACGGCTGATGCGTGCCCTGATTTTGCGCCGCGTCGGACTGCTTCAGGCCGGCCAAACCGGGCCCATCATCATCGGCGTGGCGGGCAGCGCCGATGTGCTGCGCCTCGAGAATTTCCTCACGCGCAACGGCCATCCGCACAAGACATTGGATGCGCGGTCGGACGCCTGTGCCATCACCTTGCAGGACCGCTTTCGCGTTGCACCCGAGCAGCTTCCCATCGTGCTCTGCCCCGGCGGCCAGATCCTGCACAATCCCGGCGAAAGCGAATTGGCGCGCTGCATCGGGTTGGTGCGGAAGATCAATCCCGAGATCGTGTACGACACCTTGATCGTGGGCGCCGGTCCCGCCGGTCTCGCCGCCGCCGTCTATGCCGCCTCCGAAGGGCTTTCGACCCTGGTGCTGGACTGCCGAAGTTTCGGCGGCCAGGCAGGGGCGTCCTCCCGCATCGAGAATTATCTGGGCTTTCCCACCGGTATCACCGGCCTGGCGCTGATGGCGCGCGCTTATAACCAGGCACAGAAATTCGGCGCCGAGATCGCGATTCCCGACGAGGCGGCGCGGTTGGAGGCGGGCGAGGGCGCACGTTTTCGCATCATGCTCGGCGATGGCGAGAGCGTGCGTGCCAACAGTTTGGTCATCGCCAGCGGCGCGCGGTATCGCCGTCCCGACATCTCCAACCTCTCCGACTTTGAAGGCACCAGCGTTCATTATTGGGCGTCGGCGATCGAAAGCCGTTTGTGCGCGGGTCAGGACGTCGCATTGGTGGGAGCGGGCAATTCGGCGGGCCAGGCAGTGGTCTATCTTGCCCAGCATGTCCGAAAAGTCTGGATGATCGTGCGCGGTGCCAGCCTGGAAGCCGGCATGTCGCAATATCTGGTCGACCGCATTCGCAGTCTTCCCAATGTCGAAGTCGTCTTGCGGTCCGAAATCTGCGAATTGGAAGGCGAGGGCGGCGCGCTTTCGCGGCTGCGCTGGAAAAACCGCGACACCGCAAGCGTCACGGTTCAACCGATAAGCCACCTCTTCCTCTTCATCGGCGCGGAACCGAACACCGACTGGCTGGCGGGAACGGATATCGCATTGGACCCGAAAGGCTTCGTCATGACCGGCGTGGGCGACGCTCATCATCCGCTCGCCACCAGCCGTGATGGCGTCTTTGCCATCGGCGATGTGCGGGCGGGTTCGATCAAGCGGGTGGCGGCTTCGGTGGGCGAGGGCGCGCAAGTGGTGGCGGCGCTGCACGCCTATCATGCCGAAAAGCGCGTGAATTCGGAAAGAAAACAAGATGGCGGATGATTGCACGCATCTGGGAACCATCCGGCGCGTCACGCCGAGCGCGCTGGGCTGCGAGGAATGCCTGAAAACGGGCAGCCGCTGGCTGCACTTACGGATATGCCGGACATGTGGCCATGTCGGCTGCTGCGACCAGTCACCAAACCGGCACGCGACCAAGCATTTCCACCACACAAAGCACCCCATCATTGAGGGTTACGATCCGCCCGAAGGCTGGGGCTGGTGCTATGTGGATGAGGTGATGTTCGATCTGGGATCCGATGTCACTCCGCAGAACGGCCCGATTCCGCGCTATTACTGAGCTTCCCGTTGCCGCGCGGTTCCCCTATATTACCCTTATAAGGTCGCGGGTTTCTCGTGACCGACGGCAGATGCCGCCGCGCCATGGGCTTCCCCGGCCATAACAGGTCAGGAGGAAGGCGCATGACAATCCGAAATCCGATCGAATGGGGCGGCTCCCAGATTGTGGGCACTGCCAAGGCGCTGAGCGCGGTCGGCCATTCCCTGCATCACGTCCAGGATACCATCCATTCCCCCGCGCCGGTCATTCGGCACATTCGCAAGGAAGATGTGTTCGACGCGGTGCGCAAGGGCTTCGAGGACTTCCAGCTCTATCGCAGCGATGTGGTGCTGCTTTGCATCGTTTATGCCGTCATCGGCTTGATCCTGACGCGTCTGGCCTTCGGTTCAGAATTGTTGCCGCTTCTGTTCCCGCTGGCATCGGGCTTTGCCATTGTCGGTCCTTTCGCCTGTCTTGCGCTTTATGAGATGAGCAGGCTGCGCGAGAAAGGCGCGGCGGTGAGCTGGGCCAATGCCTTCGACGTCCTGAAAGCGCCGGCCATCGGCGGCATTCTGGTGCTGGGTGCGGGCCTGGTCGCTTTGTTTCTGCTTTGGATTTTCACCGCCTGGGTGATTTACGCCAACACGCTGGATGGCATGACGCCGACATCTATGGGCGCATTCCTCAATCAGGTGTTCCGCACCGGCGCGGGCCAGACCTTGATCGTCGTGGGCGTAGGCGTGGGTTTCCTGTTCGCGCTGGTCGCCATGATGATCAGCGTGGTGTCCTTCCCGCTGCTCCTCGATCACGATGTCGGTTTGGACACGGCGGTCAGCACTTCGGTTAAAGCCGTGCTCGCCAATCCTTGGCCGATGGCGGTCTGGGGCATGATTGTGGCGGGCGGCCTGGTGTTGGGATCCTTGCCCGCTTTCCTTGGCCTGGTTGTGGTGATTCCCGTGCTGGGGCATGCCACCTGGCATCTTTACCGCAAGCTGATACAGCCGCGCTGAAGGCGATGCGGCTTGCGGGAACGCAAGCCGCCGCCGCCGTCAAATCCGAATGTCGATGGGACGGTGCAGGGTGGCCTCGATCTCCGGATTTGTTTCGGTCCGTTGTCCGGACAGAAGCTCGGCGCGCAATTCAAGTTCCATGGCTGCGCTCAGGAGCTTGCGCGCATACTCAGGATGGGACGTGTCTGCCGCGAAGGCGCGCAGATCAGCGGCAAGTTTCAGCAGTTTGCGGAGCTGCGCCACCTTGTCGTCCATCGGGACGAAACGTCAGGCCCGGACTTGTCGTTTCCGGAAGCATTCCGGCTTGGTTAGGAATTGGTTACCGCCCGCTCAGGCTACGACGTCCAGGGCGTCGGGATGCCGCTTGAACCAGGCCACGGCATAGCTGCAGCGCGGCGTCAGCTTGAGATCGTGCGCGCGCGCATGCGCGACGATCGCTTCCATCAGCCGCGCCGCAGCACCGGTGCCGCGCAACGCCGGATCGGCCTCGACATGGGTGAGGGTATAGCGGCCATCCTGTTCGCGGTAATTGGCAAAGACGACAAGGTTGTTTTCCGTTTCCTCGAACCGGTGCCGTTCTTCATTGTCGATCATCGCTTGGGCTCCGCATACATCCAGGGCAGCGCCAGGCCGATGGGAATGATCCAGCAGATCCCCGTGACGGCATAAAAAAGCAGGCTCACATACCAGGCGGCGTGCGGCAGGATGCGCACCGCCAAGCCGGTGACGATCAGGGCATAGATCACCAGCCATAGCAGAATCAGGACCGTGCCGATCAGTTTCTTGGTGTGCGGGGTCATGGCCGGCACCATCGCCGCAAATGCCGCGGCGGGCAAGAGTGGACCGGGCGGCGCACAAACGGTAAGGAAACGCGCATGTTGGCGTCGCGCAAAGCCGTGGGCGTATGGCTTCTGGCCATCGCCGTCATCATTCTCGCCATGGTCACCATTGGCGGGCTGACGCGCCTTACCGGGTCGGGACTTTCCATCACCGAATGGGATCCGATCATGGGCGCGATACCGCCCCTGACGGGCGCCCAGTGGGCCGAGGCCTTCGCGAAGTACCAGAAGATTCCGCAATATGTCCTGGAGAACCGGGGCATGAGCCTGGAGGCTTTCAAAGGCATCTTCTGGTGGGAATGGACCCATCGCTTCCTGGGCCGCTTCCTGGGCGTGGCCTTTTTTGTCCCGTTCCTTTTGTTTGCCTGGAAAGGCGCGATCCGCAAAAGCGACTGGCCGCGCATGCTGCTGCTGTTCGTCTTGGGCGGGCTTCAAGGCTTTATCGGCTGGTGGATGGTGCAGAGCGGATTGGAGACGCGAGTCTCGGTCAGCCAGTATCGCCTGGCGATCCATCTGGGTGCGGCGCTCCTGCTGTTGATCGCGATCCTCTGGATCGCATTGGAGTATCTGAGGGGTCTCAAAGCGGCGCCGAAACCGGCGGGACGCGCAATCGGCCTGGTCATTCTGGTCTATCTGCAGATGCTTCTGGGCGCGCTGGTCGCGGGCCTGCATGCCGGGCTGATCTACAACACCTGGCCCGACATGAATGGCCGTGTGTTTCCGGATGACCCGTTCTTCTCCATGTCTTGGTGGATCGATTTTTTCGCGGGTCCTGGC